>CAYYXX010000024.1:0-13451 GCA_964475905.1 uncultured Clostridium sp.
ACACATTTTTCGTATACTCAAAATGTGCCATAAAATGCTATACATTGTATCATATAATAAAAAAAAACCATAATAATAATGGTGATAATATGTCTAATATTAATAAATATAATATATTTATAATGTTATCCACTATAGCAAGAAATATGACAGAAGTATTCTCCTCTGTCCTTCTCTATAAAATGGGTTATAACTTAAAAGATATATTAATATTCTTCGCAATATTATATTTTATAGGAGCCTTTGTTAGTCTTATATCTATCCACTTAACCAAAATAATTAATGCCAAATATCTTCTAATATTTTCCAGTATTATTTTTAGTATAAGCTTCTACTACATGACAATCATGGAAAAAACAATAACCAACTTAATAATCTTTAGTATAATATACAGTATAGGAAGCTACTGCTACCACCCATTAAGACACTACTTTGCCATCAAATCAATAGATAATAATAAAAAGAAAAATATCGGTAATATTCTAATATTTAGTAATATAGGCCTAATAATATCCCCCTTACTAGTAGGCTATATAACAAATAAATTATCATTATTTATACTAGCAATATTAGTAGTAATAATCTCAATAATAGGAATAATTCCCTTATCTAAATTAAAAATCAAAGAAGATAATAAGATAATAAAATATAACAAAATAGAAAAAAATAAACTTATTTTTTTTATTTTAGAACAATCCAAAGTAATAATATTAAGCTTACAACCATTATACCTATATCTATTTATAAATAATAAAATAGAATACATAGGTATATTTAATACTATTATGGGTATAAGTTCATGTATATTTATCTATTTCTTTGTAAGAAAAATAAATGAAAAAAAATATTTCAAATATCTAAATATATTATTCTGTCTAATACTAATATTAAAACTAAATATAAATAATAAATATCTAATTCTAGTAGTAGGTTTTATAGAAGGTCTTGGTATAAAAATGTTTGAAATAGTATCATCAGAAAACATATATAATATAAATAAAAATACTAATATAAAAGGTTATATAATTCAAATAGAAATAATATTCTGTCTAGTAAGAAGTATCTTATGTATAATAGGATATTTAATTAATGATATAAAAATAATACTATATATATCCATAATAATACTATTCTTAGTAAGTTTTGTAAAAAGAGAAGATACCTATCTAGGTAAATAAAAAAAGTAAATTCTATTTCGCAAAATCAAAAAAAATTGCTTTTTGCGAAATGATTGTGTATAATGTTATTAGAGAGGTGATATAGTGAAAACTATAAAAAGAAAATATTTACAAGATATGATTGATGTTATTGGTACTCCAGATATAAAAGTTATTACAGGTGTTAGAAGAAGTGGAAAGTCAGAGTTACTTCATATGTTTATTGAATATTTACAAGATAATAATAATGATTCAAATATTATATATATTGATTATAATCTTGATATATTTGATTACTTAAAAGAGTATAAAGAGTTAATTAAATATGTTTCAGAAAAATATGAAAAAGACAAAAACAACTATCTTTTAGTGGATGAAGTTCAAATGTGTAAAGGATTTGAAAAAGCAATTAATAACTTTCATGCTGAAAAAAAATATGATATTTATATAACTGGATCAAATGCCTTTCTTCTATCTAGTGATTTAGCAACTTTATTTACTGGAAGAACATATAGTATAGAAGTATATCCATTCTCATATAAAGAATTTTTAGAATATCATAACCTAGATAATAATGAAGAAAACTATAATAGATATGTTTTAGAAGGTGGATTTTCTGGCTCCTATTTATATAAAGAAATGGATAAGAAATATAATTATATTAGAGATGTTTATAAAACTATGATATTAAGAGATATTGTCGGAAGATATAAAGTCCAAAACCTACCACTACTAGATAGTATTAGTGACTTTCTAATAGATAATACATCAAGACTTACTTCATATAGAAGTTTAGCGGATACTTTAAATGCCAATAAAAAAGATACCAATGATAAAACAGTGGGTACATATATTAAGTACTTATGTGAAGCATTTGCCTTTTATAAAATACGAAGATATGATATTCAAGGGAAAAAATATTTATCCACTCAAGACAAATACTATTTATCAGATCATGCTGTTAAGTATGCAATTCAAGGTACCAAAAATATGAATTATGGCAGTATATATGAAAATATCGTAGCAATGGAACTAATTAGAAGAGGGTATGAAGTATATGTTGGTATCCTATATGAAAAAGAAATAGACTTTGTTGCCATGAAAAGAAATGAAAAAATATATATTCAAGTTTCTGATAATATAGGAAATGATTTTGAAAATGAGACTTTCAAAAGAGAAGTAACCCCATTATTACAAATCAAAGATGCTTATCCTAAATTATTAATTGCTAATACTAAACATGATAATTATCAATATGAGGGAATACAAATTATAAATATAGGCAATTGGTTAATAGAAGAAAACTAAAAAGTATGTTTAACTACATATTTTTTTTGTAAAAAGAGAAGATACCTATCTAGGTAAATAAAAAAAGTAAATTCTATTTCGCAAAATCAAAAAAAATTGCCTTTTGCGAAATGAAATATAACATTAAGAAAATTATAGAAGAAGAAATATTAGAAAAATGTAAAGTAAAATTAAATTATTGACTAAAATAAGCATTTAATATATAATTATTTTAGAAAGATGTGATGACAAATGAAGAAAATATTATTAGTATTTTTAATAATGTTAATGTTAATTCCTAGTTATAAAGTAGAAGCTAAAACTCTGCAAGAATTAAAAAATGAGCTTAGTAATTTAGAAAAAAAATATGAAGAAGCTAAGAATAATAAAGAATTAACTGAAGCAGAAATAAATAAAGTATCAAAGGAAATTAATGAGATAGTAGCAAGTATATCTTCTATTAAAAATGATATAAAAAAAAGTGAATCAGACATCATAGATAGTCAAAATAAGATTAAAGAAAAAAGTGATGAAACAGATGAATTACTTAAATTCTTACAAGTATCAAGTGGAGAGAATGTATATTTAGAATATTTATTTGAAGCCGAATCCTATACAGATTTTATATATAGATATTCCATAGTATCACAACTTACTGAATATAATGATAATTTAATGGAAGAACTAGAAAACTTAATTAATGAATTAGAAGAGAAGAAAAAGAATTTAGCAAGTAAACAAATTAGCCTAGAAGCAGAGAGCAGTAAGTTAAGTAGTAAAATGATTACCCTTAAGAGTAATGCTAGTAAATATGATGAAGAAGGATCTACTATTGAAGAAGATATCCGTGATTATAAAAAAGAAATAGCCTACTATGAAAAATTAGGCTGTAAACTTAATCAAGATGTCAGTAGATGTCTAACAACACCAATATCATTTGGCTGGAGATATCCACTTAGTTATCTTACCGTAAGTGATAATTATACAGGTTATGCGTTTGAAAGACCTAATATTGGTGGATATCATCACGGTATTGATTTATGGCATCCTGATATTTATGGAGCAAAGGTATATCCCATTGCTAATGGTACCATAGCTCGTATTGGTTGGATTAGTGGTGGAGGTAATGCAATATACATCTATCATAATGTTAATGGTAACGATTATACCAGTGTATATATGCACCTTAGTGGTTTTGCTTCTGGTTTAACTCAAGGAAGCAAAGTAACCACTGATACAGTAATTGGCTATGTAGGAAATACTGGACAAAGCTTTGGTGCTCACTTACATTTAGGTGTTGCTTATGATCATCATTCTACTAATTTTAATAGTTATGCTTTTGATCCAAGAAATATTATGACTTTCCCAGAAATGGATAGCTATGTATATTATTATAGAAGTTAAGGGCAATATAAGCCCTTTTTAACTAGGAGGAAGATATGGAAGGACTAAATAGACAAGAAGTTGAATATAGAGAAAATAATGGCTTATCAAATATAGAGAAAACTAAATATACTAGAACATTAAAACAAATTATTCTCTCTAATACTATTACATTATTTAATATTCTTAATATTTCATTATTAGTATTAGTACTTACTACAGGATCACTTCAAAATACCCTATTTGCGGGTACTATGGTATTTAATACAATAATAGCTATATATCAAGAATTAAAATCCAAAAGAACCCTAGAAAAATTAAAAGTAGTAAAACAAGATAATGTAACAGTAGTTCGAGAAGGAAAAAAAATAGTTATACCAAAAGAAAAAATAGTATTAGATGATATAATATACTTAACATCAGGAGAAGATGCCTTAGTAGATATGGAAGTTATAAAATCAAATAATTTAGAAGTAGATGAATCAGTTATAACAGGAGAAGCTGATGCTATTATTAAGAGAAAAAAAGATAAAATTATGTCAGGATCAATAGTTACTAGTGGTACAGCTTATGCTAAAGTAATTAGTATAGGTAAAGATAATTATGCTAATAATTTAATAAAAGAAGCTACTACTATAGGAGATAATTCTTCTTATCTACAAAATACTATTAATAAAATATTAAAAATAATTACTTTTATGATTGTTCCAGTAGGAATACTATTATTTATCAGTCAGTACTATTATAGCGGTCAAACATATAATGAAGCTATTTTAGGTGCCGTAGCAGGTATTATAGGTATGATACCAGAGGGCTTAGTCTTACTTACTTCAATAGCCTTAACCGCCGGAGTAGTAAAAATGGCTAAGAAAAATGTCATCATAGAAAAATTACATGGTATTGAAATATTATCATGTACTGATATATTATGTTTAGATAAAACAGGAACAATAACAGATGGTACAATGGAAGTAATAGATTTAATAAAACTAAATAATAAAGATAACATTGAAGATATAATAGCCAATATTAATACAGAAGAAGCCAATAATTCAACAGATAAAGCCCTAAAAAATAAATATGGCATTAAAAACAATCTAAAAGTAGAAGAGAGAATACCTTTTTCATCAAGTAAAAAGTGTAGTATTACTATAATAAATAATATAAAATACTATTTAGGTGCTTTAGAATATATTACTGGTGAAAATACTAATGATTATGAAGTATTAAATAAATATATAGATTCTGGATATAGAATACTTACTATTGCTAAAGAAAAAAATAAAATAGAAGTATTAGGTTTTATTATAATTAAAGATAATATAAGAAGTAATGCTAAAGACACACTTAAGTATTTTAAAAATCAAGAAGTAGAAATAAAAATAATATCCGGAGATAATCCAAGTACAGTATCCAATATATTAAAACAACTAGAATTTGAAGGATATGATAGATATATAGATGGAAGAGAATTACCAAAAGATTATAATGAACTTATAAAAGTAGTTAAAGAAAAAACAATATTTGGTCGTATGACTCCAGTACAAAAACAAATGGTAATAAAAGCCTTAAAAGAAAATAATACAGTTGGTATGATAGGTGATGGTGTAAATGATATACTTGCTTTGAAAGAAGCTGATTGTGGTATAGCATTAGGTAGTGGTGTAAGTGCTGCTAGAAGTGTATCAGATGTCGTATTAAAGACAGATGATTTTGGAGTATTACCAAGTATTGTTAATGAAGGTAGAAGAGTTGTAAATAATATAGAAAGAGTAGCTTCAATGTACTTAATTAAAACTACATATTCATTTCTATTATGCCTCCTATCAATTATCTTATCTCATGAATACCCCTTTTATCCTATCCAGTTATCATTAATAAGTTCCATCTGTGTAGGTATTCCATCTTTCTTTCTAGCTCTAGAACCAAATTATAATAAAGTAGAGAAAGACTTTATAACTAAAGTATTTAAAAATGCTGTACCTAATGGTATTACGGTAGTACTTAATATCTTTTTAATAATTATGTTTTGTGATATATTCAATAAAAACTTTGAATCATATAGATTAGTAGTAGTAACTCTAACAGGATTTATTACTTTGCGATTACTATATACTATATGTAAACCCTTAAATTTATGGAGAAAAATATTACTAGTATTTTGTAGTATATCATTTTTTGAACTATTAATTTTACTTCCAGACTTGTTTTTAGTATCAAAGTTTGGTATAGTAAGTATTACCTATATTTTAATGCTTGCATTTGTTGATACATATATAATAGATTTTCTTAGTGAATTATTTGATAAAATAATAATAAAAATAAAGAAGGTTAAGAATGAAAAAAGAAAAAAAGAAAATAAATTATCTTAGAATATTATGGGTAGCAGGAATATACATAATATTAATAATAATATTAATACTAGTAGTAGAATTTAAAGTAAAATATGAAGGAAGATGATAAAGATGTTTGTAGATGAAGTAGTACTTAAAGTAGAAGCAGGTAGTGGTGGTAATGGCTGTATGGCTTATAGAAGAGAAGCTTGTGTACCAATGGGAGGACCATTTGGAGGTAATGGTGGAAAAGGAGCAGACATTATATTTAAAGCAGATTCAGGATTAAAAACATTAATAGATTTAAGATATCAAAAAATAATAAAAGGAAAAAACGGAGAAAATGGTGAAGGCAAAAATAAATACGGTAGTAATAGTGAAAATACAATAATAAAAGTACCAATAGGAACTACTGTTTATGATGCCGATACCAAAGTTGTAATAGCAGATTTAACTAAGAATAATGAAGAAGCCACTATAGCTTATGGTGGAAGAGGTGGAAGAGGAAATGTAAGCTTAGCTTCAAGAAGCAATCCATGTCCATCATATGCCGAAAACGGGGAACCGGGAGAAGTACGAAATATAAAAGTAGAACTACGCATGATCGCTGATGTCGGCTTAGTAGGTATGCCATCAGTAGGAAAAAGTACTATTCTTTCTATGATATCTAATGCTAATCCTAAAATAGCAGACTATCATTTTACCACATTATCTCCTAATCTAGGAGTAGTAAAAACAAAAGATAATACTTTTGTAGTAGCGGATCTTCCGGGTTTAATAGAAGGAGCAAGTAGTGGTATTGGTCTAGGACATAAATTTTTAAAACACATTGAAAGAACTAAAATTATTGCTCATGTTATTGATATGTCTTCTACTGAGGGTAGAGATCCTTATGAAGACTATGTAACAATAAGAAAAGAATTAGAAAAGTTTAGTCCAAAATTACTCACTAAAGAAGAAATAATAATTGCTAATAAAATGGACGGAGTAAAAGCTAAAGATAATTTAATTAATTTTAAAAATAAAATAAATAATAAAAATATTTTTGAAGTAACAGCTTTACTTAATGAAGGATTAGATAAAGTAATAGATAAATTATCAGTACTTACTAAAGAAATAAAAGAAGAAGAATTATATGATGAAGAAGTAATAGAAAGTCATGTATTATATAAATTTAAAAAAGAAAAACCATTTACTATTATTAAAGACAAAGATATATATATAATAAAAGGAGATATAGTAGAAAAACTATTTAGAATGACTAATTTTAATACTGAAGAAGCTTATGAAAGATTCTCTAATAAATTAAGAAAATTAGGTATTGATGAAGAATTAATAAATATGGGAATAAAAGATGGAGATACTGTTAAAATATTTGATTTTGAATTTGAATGGACAAAATAATAAATATAAAGAAGAGATTGATATATAAGATCTCTTCTTTATTATTAATTAAGTTACATTCACTCTTTTTAATACAAAAACATTGCAAAATATTTAAAATATGGTATTATATATAGTGCATTTTAAGGGGGAATTAATTTATGAGTGAGTTTACTTTTTTAGATGAAGAACAAATATTTGGATATACACAATTAGATATATTAAAAAAATATGGAACAAAATGTGCTATAACAGACTTTTCAATTTTATTAGGTGGATATGTAGCATCAGGTTATTATACTAGCGAAGGAAATTCAAGAAAAGATCGTACTGGATGGTGGTGGACTAAAAGTCGTTATTATAATAATGATTATCAAGTATGCAATATTACTGCACGTGGAGTCAATAGTGCTGCCTTTCTCCATAAACGCAATAATGGGGCTCGCCCAGCTTTACCTTATTCATCAATCTCTTCAATCTCCTCGAACAGAGTGAGAGGGAGCAATGGAATTCTGGAAGTAGAATATGGAGAATATCCTCAAACTATTGTTTCAGGAGATCTTGCTAAAAATTTAGAAAGAGCATATTCAAATGGAAGAATAAATCAAACAGGAAAAAGTTATACAACTGATTCTGTAAAATTTGAAGATACAGATACCCCTTTTCAAGCCAGAACTCATATTGAATATGAATATAATGGAAGAAAATATATTCGCTTTATTGGAGACTCAAATTGTGATGGAGAAGTGTTATCTGACGGAAGAAGAATTCAAAATGGTAATATCTATTGGGTTGAAGTAAAACCAATTAAATGGATGATTGATGAGAAAGCAAATATAGCCCTTTCAAAGAAAATAATTTTCTCAGGAGTTCAATTTGATCGAGAAGAAAAATATAATGGTAATTTCGAAGAAACTGATATAAAAAAGTTTATGGATAATTATTTTGCTAAAGATATAATACCAAGCTATACGAGGAAAATAACTCCTGAAGAGAAGAAACAATATGAAAAAAGAAGAAATCCATATGGATTTAATTTTGATACTGTAAGTGAAGAAGATATAATAAAAGGAGCCATTGAAAGTGGAACAGCAGTATTCTTGCATGGTAAGTCAGGAGATGGTAAGAGTGCTAGAGTAAAAGCTCTTGATCCAAATGCCATAATTATGTATCTTAGAACAGCAAGCTTAGAAAGCTTAATTGGTAAAAGTGTATATAATTCAGAAAAGGGAGAAATGATTGATATAAAACCTACTTGGTTAAAAAAATTAGAAGATATTTGCACAAGAGAGCCCAATAAATACCATATATTGTTTTTAGATGAAATTACTAATGCAGTACCAAGTATTCAAGGTATGGCATTCAATATAGTTTTAGATAGAGAAGTAAATGGAATATGGAAATTACCAGATAATGCTAGAATAGTAGCAGCAGGAAATGATATGAAAGATAGCTTATCTGCCAATGAATTAGCAGAACCTTTATTTAATAGATTTGCTCATGTCTATATCGAAACACCATTAGATACATGGTTAAAGTGGGCAATTAATAATAATATTCA
Organism: uncultured Clostridium sp.; assembly: GCA_964475905.1. GTDB lineage: Bacteria > Bacillota_I > Bacilli_A > RF39 > UBA660 > CAG-302. Next base: position 9,105 of record CAYYXX010000024.1, read on the forward strand.
TCCAGCTATATATGCTTATATATCATGTAGAGGAGAGGATGTACTTAGAAGTGAATATAACGGAGAGAAACCAAATGCCGATCCAAGAAAATGGGAAATGGCTTCTAAAATGTTATATGCAGCAGGCAAGCCAGAAATGTTAAGAGCCTTAGTAGGAGAAGATATAACAAGAGAATTTGTAAGTTTTTGTAATCAAAGAGTAATAACAATAGAAGATGTTTTAAATGAAAACTATACAGATACAGAACTAAATATGAATACTTCAGAAATATATTTAACAGTAGCAGCCTTATCTAGAGTAGATGAAATAAACTTTGAAAAAGTAAGAGAGTTTGTCTCTAAATTAGATAAAGAATCCTGCAGGGTATTTGACTTATTATGGACTCATGGTGATGAGACAAGATTAGAATTACTAGAAGAACTAAAACTAAAAGAAAAGATAGAAGAGAAAAATCATATTATAAATATAGCAAAAGATGTATTAAACATATCTAATATATTAAATCAAAATCCAACAAAAATAAGAAAAAGATAAAATACTTTTATATTGAGAGGAGAATTTATGAGTGAGTTTACTTTTTTAGATGAAGAACAAATATTTGGATATACACAATTAGATATATTAAAAAAATATGGAACAAAATGTGCTATAACAGACTTTTCAATTTTATTAGGTGGATATGTAGCATCAGGTTATTATACTAGCGAAGGAAATTCAAGAAAAGATCGTACTGGATGGTGGTGGACTAAAAGTCGTTATTATAATAATGATTATCAAGTATGCAATATTACTGCACGTGGAGTCAATAGTGCTGCCTTTCTCCATAAACGCAATAATGGGGCTCGCCCAGCTTTACCTTATTCATCAATCTCTTCAATCTCCTCGAACAGAGTGAGAGGGAGCAATGGAATTCTGGAAGTAGAATATGGAGAATATCCTCAAACTATTGTTTCAGGAGATCTTGCTAAAAATTTAGAAAGAGCATATTCAAATGGAAGAATAAATCAAACAGGAAAAAGTTATACAACTGATTCTGTAAAATTTGAAGATACAGATACCCCTTTTCAAGCCAGAACTCATATTGAATATGAATATAATGGAAGAAAATATATTCGCTTTATTGGAGACTCAAATTGTGATGGAGAAGTGTTATCTGACGGAAGAAGAATTCAAAATGGTAATATCTATTGGGTTGAAGTAAAACCAATTAAATGGATGATTGATGAGAAAGCAAATATAGCCCTTTCAAAGAAAATAATTTTCTCAGGAGTTCAATTTGATCGAGAAGAAAAATATAATGGTAATTTCGAAGAAACTGATATAAAAAAGTTTATGGATAATTATTTTGCTAAAGATATAATACCAAGCTATACGAGGAAAATAACTCCTGAAGAGAAGAAACAATATGAAAAAAGAAGAAATCCATATGGATTTAATTTTGATACTGTAAGTGAAGAAGATATAATAAAAGGAGCCATTGAAAGTGGAACAGCAGTATTCTTGCATGGTAAGTCAGGAGATGGTAAGAGTGCTAGAGTAAAAGCTCTTGATCCAAATGCCATAATTATGTATCTTAGAACAGCAAGCTTAGAAAGCTTAATTGGTAAAAGTGTATATAATTCAGAAAAGGGAGAAATGATTGATATAAAACCTACTTGGTTAAAAAAATTAGAAGATATTTGCACAAGAGAGCCCAATAAATACCATATATTGTTTTTAGATGAAATTACTAATGCAGTACCAAGTATTCAAGGTATGGCATTCAATATAGTTTTAGATAGAGAAGTAAATGGAATATGGAAATTACCAGATAATGCTAGAATAGTAGCAGCAGGAAATGATATGAAAGATAGCTTATCTGCCAATGAATTAGCAGAACCTTTATTTAATAGATTTGCTCATGTCTATATCGAAACACCATTAGATACATGGTTAAAGTGGGCAATTAATAATAATATTCATCCAGCTATATATGCTTATATATCATGTAGAGGAGAGGATGTACTTAGAAGTGAATATAACGGAGAGAAACCAAATGCCGATCCAAGAAAATGGGAAATGGCTTCTAAAATGTTATATGCAGCAGGCAAGCCAGAAATGTTAAGAGCCTTAGTAGGAGAAGATATAACAAGAGAATTTGTAAGTTTTTGTAATCAAAGAGTAATAACAATAGAAGATGTTTTAAATGAAAACTATACAGATACAGAACTAAATATGAATACTTCAGAAATATATTTAACAGTAGCAGCCTTATCTAGAGTAGATGAAATAAACTTTGAAAAAGTAAGAGAGTTTGTCTCTAAATTAGATAAAGAATCCTGCAGGGTATTTGACTTATTATGGACTCATGGTGATGAGGCAAGATTAGAATTACTAGAAGAACTAAAACTTACGAATAAAAAAATAAGGAGATAGAAAATATAATGAATGAATTAAAAAGAGAAATGTTAACTAGTTATATTAAAAGTAATATAGCTCCAATATTAGTAGATTTTATAGATGGAAATACTATTCCTAATAGTATTATATTATCCGCTAACACAAATTTAAGTAATCTAAATGGCCATTACGAAAACACAAACTTTTGTCCACCAGAGTGGTTAAATAAATTAAAAAATGATAATAATAAAATAATTTTAGTTATTGATAAAATTGATAGTATTCCAAAAGAAGAACAAGTTAAATTCATAGAAATATTAAAATATAGACAAGTATCTACCTTTGAACTTCCTAAAAAGACAGTAATTATAGTAACTGCTAGTGAAATAAATAAAAATACAATCAGCGAAGAAATATATTCATTAGTAATACATATAAAGGAGTGATTATATGGAATATGATATAGAAAAAATTAAAAGAAAAATGCTTGTAAAATATCCATTCTTTGGAAGTATAGTAGCAAGTGTAAATTATAAACCAAATAAAAGTATCCAAACAGCAGGAACAGACGGTAAATTAATATATTATAATCCAGATTTCTTAGCCAATTTAAGTATTGAAGAACAAGTATTTACACTTGCTCATGAAGTTTGTCATATTGCTTTTAATCATATTTTAAGAAGTGAAGGTAAAGATGCAAATACTTGGAATATAGCAACTGATGCAGTTATAAATGCTCATTTAAAAAGAGATGGTTTAAAAATGATTGATGGTGTAGTAGATATTGATGAAGCAATATACTATGATGCTGAAGAATACTATGAAAAAATATTAAAAGATAAAAAACAAAGTGGTGGAGGTTCTTCATCAGCTTCTGATTTACAAGAAAAGAAGAATAATAGTTCTTCAGAAAGTGGAGAGTCATCTTCGCAAGAAGAAAAACAAGATGTTGGACACGATACTCATAGTATGTGGGAAGATGCAATAAAAAAACATAAAGAAGAGCCAAATCAAAAAGAAAGCTTATTAGATAAATTATTTAATAGAGACAAAAAAGAAAAAACAATAGAACAAAGCGAAATCAAAAAGAAACAAGAAGAAATAGAAAAATTAGGAGAAAAAGAAGCATTTAAGAAAAACAAAGAAGAGAAGAAAAAGAACTTAGAAGATTTAAAGGAAGAATTAGCAAATCAAACTATGAGTGTAGGAGCTTCTACTAATAGTGATATTATTAATATAACTAATGTTGGAAAAGCAAGTCCTTTAGTCAATTGGGAATCTCTATTAAGAGGAGTAATAAAATATAATATTGATTGGTCTTATAAAAATGCCACCATTGAAAATGGTGTAGTAACTCCGCACCTAGAATATATACCTTTTCCAGAAACTGAAATAGTATTAGATACCAGTGGATCAATTGATACAAATTTACTTAAAAATTTCTTAAGAGAATGTAAAAATATATTAAAGTATTCAAAATTAAAAGTTGGATGTTTTGATACAAAGTTTTATGGATTCCACGAAATAAGAACAGAAGAAGATATTGAAAATATGAGGTTTGAAGGTGGAGGAGGAACTGATTTTGAAGTAGCAGTTTCTGCTTTCTCAAGAAGAGTAGAAAATAAAATAATATTTACAGACGGCGAAGCCTATATGCCCCAAACACAGCTTAATGCAATATGGATAGTATTTGGAAATAATAAGATAAATCCAAAAGGCGGAAAAGTATTATATATAAATGATCAGCAATTAAGTAAATTAAAACTTTATATTCCAGATAATCAAACAAAAATAGATAATTCCAATATCAAAGTAAGAAAACTCAAATAACGATAAAATTCAAAAAACCTATTGTAAAATAATCATAATCATGATAAAATAATAATGTCTTAAAAAAAGACATTATTCTGGTCTGTTGGTGAAGTGGCTTAACACATTGCCCTCTCAAGGCAACATTCATGGATTCG
>CAYYXX010000025.1:0-12698 GCA_964475905.1 uncultured Clostridium sp.
TACTATAACAGTAGAAGCTTCTCTTCCGGGCGTTAATTTAGCTACTTATATTACTGATTTATATACTAATAGTAATAGGACTACAGCTGGGGTTAATAGTATTACTTATAACTTAGCTAGTAATGCAAGCTTTGATTCGGGTTTAATGAATGATAGACTGGGTAGTTCTAGTGTTAATGCTGATTCTGGTAATATTAGGTATTATGGAGCTAGTCCTAATAACTATATCTACTTTAACTGCGATGATTATTCTAATCAAAGTAATACTACTTGTGAAGTATGGAGAATAATAGGGGTATTTGATGGTAAAGTAAAGATAATGAGGGGTAGTTCTATAGGAGATTATCCATGGGATAATAAGAATACAAGTACTGGGGCAGAAGATGATTATGGTAAAAATGAATGGTCAGATGCTAGATTAATGAAATTATTAAATGCTGGATATGAAAGTGAAAGTGTAGGTGGTAGTTTATATTGGAATGCGGGAAGTGGAGCTTGTTATGCAGGACAAAATAATGCAACTAAAGCATGTGATTTTGGGACAACGGGTTTAAAGAATGGTGTTACGAGAAATTTAATATCTGAGTCAGTATGGCCTTTACTAGGATCTAGTGCTTTTGAGGTATATGTAGATGTTATGTATAATAGTGAAAGAGTTACAGGAAGTGTATATACTGGGAGAAGTATATCATGGACAGGAAAAGTGGCTCTTCCTTATGCAAGTGATTATGGCTATGCTGCAGATTTTAGGGCATGTAATCAAAAGTTAAGTAACTATAGCACTGATGTTTGTTCAAGCAATAATTGGATGAGATCGATATTAAGTATATCTAGTAATGGTAGGTTATTAACTCCTTCATCTAGTTCTTCTAGTGCTTTTTATGTTGCTTCTAGTGGTAGAGTTTTTCATATGCAATATGTTTATTATGATATGGGAATTATTCCAGCCCTTTATCTAAACGCTAATACTTTAGTAGAAGATACTTCTACTGGTACTATAAATAATCCATTTAAGATAGTAAGTTAAAGAGAAAATAAGAGAAATTTATCTCTTATTTTTATTGATAAGAATGTTAATTTATGCTATACTTAATTTAAAGAATAGGAAAGAGTGATACTATGAGTATTTCAAAAAAAGAAATAAAGAAATTAGATGCTTATTTTAGGGCTGTTAATTATATATCGGTTGGACAATTATATTTATTAGATAATCCTTTATTAAGGGAAGAGTTAAATTGGAATCATATTAAGAAAAAGGTAGTAGGGCATTGGGGTACTGTACCGGGACAGAATTTTATTTATACACATCTTAATAGGATTATTAAGAATAATGATTTGAATATGATATATATATCTGGTCCCGGACATGGAGGAAATGCTGTCGTATCTAATGTTTATTTAGAGGGTACTTATAGTGAAATATATCCTGATGTAAGTGAAGATTATGAGGGGTTGAAAAAATTATTTAAGCAGTTTTCTTTTCCGGGGGGCATTGCTTCGCATGCTGCTCCTGAAACTCCCGGCTCTATTAATGAGGGAGGAGAACTTGGATATTCTTTATCTCATGCTTTTGGGGCTGTATTTGATAATCCTTCTTTGATTGCAGCTTGTGTAATAGGAGATGGTGAAGCTGAAACAGGACCGCTTGCTACTAGTTTTCATTCTAATAAGTTTTTAAATCCTAAAACTGATGGGGCTGTTTTACCTATTTTACATTTGAATGGTTATAAAATAAGTAATCCAACTGTATTATCTAGAATAAGTGATAGTGAGTTATCTTCTTTATTATATGGATATGGTTGGAAACCTTACTTAGTATGTGGTAATAGTACTTTTGAACTTCATAAGAGTATGGCTAATACTTTAGATAGAATAGTTAAAGAGATAAAGAAAATACAATATGATGCTAGATATAATAATAAAGTAGAAAGAGTATTTTGGCCAATGATTGTACTTAGAACTCCTAAGGGATGGACAGGACCTAAAGTAGTTAATGATAAAAGAATAGAGGGTACTTTTAGAAGTCATCAGGTACCTATACCTATGGAGAATGATGATGATTTGAAATTACTTGAAAAGTGGCTTTTGAGTTATCATCCTCTAGAGTTATTTGATGATACTGGGAAGTTAAAGTCTTATATAAAAGAACTTATACCTTATAATAGAATGGGAGCTAATCCTAATGCTAATGGGGGCTTATTACTTAAGGAATTAAAAGTTCCTGATATTGATAAATATGCTGTTTTGTTTGATTATCCCGGAGAAGTAGAAAAAGAAGATATGCGGGTACTTGGTAATTTTATTAGGGATATTATAAAGAAGAATCCTGATAATTTTAGATTATTTGGTCCTGATGAAACAATGAGTAATAGATTATCTCATGTATTTGAAATAGATAATAGATGTTGGTATTTGACAAAGTATAAGGATGATGAATATTTATCTTATGATGGTAGAATAATGGATTCATATTTGAGTGAACATACTTGTGAGGGATGGCTTGAGGGTTATATTTTAACTGGTAGACATGGTGTTTTTGTTAGTTATGAGGCTTTTATTAGGATTGTTGATTCTATGGCTAGTCAACATGCTAAGTGGTTGAAAGTAGCAGGAGAACTTCCTTGGAGAAAGAGTATTGCATCTCTTAATTATATACTTACTTCTAATGTATGGCAACAGGATCATAATGGCTATACTCATCAGGATCCGGGATTTATTGATCATCTTGTTAATAAGAAAGCTGATATAGTAAGAATATATTTACCTCCGGATAGTAATTGTCTTCTGTCATGCTTTGATCATGTTATTAAGACTAAGAATTATATAAATGTAATAGTAGCTTCTAAACATCCAAGACCACAGTGGCTTACTATAGAAGAAGCTAAAGAACATTGTGCTAAGGGGTTATCTAAATGGGCTTTTGCTAGTAATGATAGTAAAGGAGTAGATGTAGTTTTAGTTTCGATTGGAGATGCTCCTACGCTTGAGAATATAGCGGCTGTTTCTATATTGAGATGTTATCTTCCAGATATTAAGATAAGATTTATTAATGTAGTAGATTTGATGAAATTGGAATCTAATACTAAGCATCCTCATGGGCTTACTAATAGTGAATATAATAAGTTGTTTACTAAAGATAAGCCTATTATAGTGAATTATCATGGTTATCCTTCTTTGATTCATGAGCTTACTTATGAAAGAGAAAATAGAAATATTAGTGTACATGGTTATATTGAAGAGGGTACTATTACTACGGCTTTTGATATGAGAGTTAAGAATGAAATAGATAGGTATCATATTGTTATTGATATTATTAATCATCTTGATATAGGTAAGACTAGAGAGGGTAAAAAGATTATTAGGCTTATGGAAGAGAAGTTAAAATACCATGATTCTTATATAAAAGAATATGGTATTGATATGGAAGAAGTAAGATTATTTAGATGGGAGTAGATTATGGGAGAGAAATATAATAATAAGAGAAATGTAATATTTAATCCTAATAAGGTTCAAAAATGGAATGAAGAAGAAAATAAAGTAATATCAGTTAATGCTGAATTTGTAGATATGTTATCTATGCCTTTTACTTATTTAAGAAAGTCTGCTGGTGATGGGTATTCTGATTTTAATGAATTAGAAGAGGCTAAAAGTATTGCTAAGAAAGATCGTTTAGTTAGGATAAAGAAATTAAATAATGAGAAGAATGCTGGCTATGCTTTAGTAGTAGTACTTACTGTAGGGGGAGCTTTAATATCTGGTTTTATAATTTTTACTGTTATTGGTAATATGGTTAGGTGATTATATGAATTTTAATATATTGAATGAAAAGAATGAATTTAAGCTTGGTACTATTATTACGATCTTTAATCTTCCTAATGTTAAGAAAGATATTGCTTTATTTTCTATAGAGGGATATGATAGGAAAGATTTAGCTAATTTAGAAGTTGCTTATGTATTGAAAGATAAAGAGGGTTATGATTATTTAGAAGAGATAGATGATAAAGAAGTATTAAAAGAGTCTATGAAAGTAGTTAAAAAGATTATTGAGAATATAGAATAAAATAAGCAGATCTTTGTGATCTGTTTATTTTATTATATTATTAAATTCTTCTGGTATATCACTTATGAATATCATTAGTTTATTAGTAATTGGATTAGTTATTTCTAATTTATTGGCATGTAAGGCTAGTCTATTTAAAGGGTTATCTTTACTATGATAACGACTGTCTCCAATTATGGGGTGTCCTATATCAGACATATGGCATCTTATTTGGTTTCTTCTACCAGTAGATATTATAATTCTTAACATTGAATATTTATTATTATATTTAATTCTTTCATAGTCTGTTATAGAGAATAGTCCATCTTTATTTTTAGTAGAATATACTTTTAATGTTTTAGAAGTTTTTAAATAGGATTCTATATGTCCTCTACTATTGGTGATTCCCTCTACAATAGTGGTATATTCTCTTTTTTTAGCTAGAGTATTCCAACTATTTTGATATAATTCTTGTACTTTTTTATTTTTAGCAAACATTATTACTCCTGATGTATCATAGTCTAATCTATGAATTATAAATACTTTAGTATTTTTCTTTTTTAAATAATTAGATACTTCTCTATATAATGTTTTTTCTTTTTCATTTTTATTAGAAATAGTTAAGATCTTACTTGGTTTATCTACTACTATTATATCATTATCTTCATATATTATTTTTAGATTAAATATAGTACTATTAATATTTTTATTAATAGTAATTATATCATTAGTATTTACAATATAATCATACTTAGTAATTAATTTATCATTAACATAGATACATTCATTATGAAGTAATGTTTTAATATTATTTTTAGATTTATGTTTTAAATTATTTCTTAGATAGTTATATATTTTATCTTTTTCTTTAACAATTAATTTATCCATTATTCTAATCATTCCTTTCCACTTCACTACGTTCGTTTCAAGCCACAAACTGCAATGAAAAATTTTACTTTTTACATTTTATGGTTTATAATAGTTATTTGTTAGCGGTACACTACAGAGCACGGGGAGGTGAGTGGTGTTAAGACTTGTTCTTAAACCCGTATTATTATATGTGTCGATTATCTCTGGAGTACAAATGAGTGTGCCATTAGATTTTATATCTAAGTTTAAGAGCACGGAACCTTATCTTTGGTAAACAATTTCCCAGTTTCAAATATAGAGATTTTCAGTCAATGCCCTAACAAATTTTTTATTAAAATAATCAATATAAACCTTAAAATTTTGCGTTTTTCACAAAATCTTTTTTGCGTGTACATTTTTACAATTTATTTTTCAACCCTCACTTCCTTATAAATATTTTACAATAAATATATATAAATTAAAATAGTAATATATAAATATTTTAATTATTAAGATTATTGTTACTAAAAAATGACAATTAACCGAACAGAAAAACTACAAATAACCGAATGAAAAAGCTACAAATAACCGAATTATAGTTGATTAAATATGTATTTAATGCTATAATCTTAATTGAGGAGGTATTCAAATGAAAGAATACAAGAAAAGAATTGCTGATGAATTACTTGTTAAAAAACTAAAAGGGAAAGGAGCTGTTTTAATAGAGGGGCCTAAATGGTGTGGCAAAACAACAACAGCAGAACAACTATCTGGTAGTATATTATACATGGCTAATCCAGAAGATAAAGAGCAAAATGTTGGATTGGCAGATTTGAATCCAAGTTTATTATTAAAAGGGGCAACGCCAAGATTAATTGATGAATGGCAAATAGCTCCAAAATTATGGGATGCTGTGAGATTTGAGGTTGATCATCGTGGTGAAGAAGGACAATTTATTTTGACTGGTTCTTCGTCTCCTTTAAATATGGATTCTGTAACACATACAGGAACAGGAAGATTTGCATGGTTAACAATGAGACCAATGACACTTTATGAATCTGGAGAATCAAATGGTACAATTAGTCTTTCAAAATTATTTAATAGTACAAGTAAATTAAGTGGTACTAATGAGTTAACTTTAGAAGATATTGCATATTTATGTTGTAGAGGTGGATGGCCTAGAAGTCTTTTTATGGATAAGGAAATAGCTTTAGAACAGGCTTATGATTATTATGATGCAGTTGTTAACTCTGATATTTCTAGAGTTGACAACATAAGTAGAAATCCAGAGCGTGCTAAAAATTTAATGAGAAGTTATGCAAGAAATATTGGTAGTCAAGCTTCTAATGAAACTATAAAGAATGATATGATAAATAATGATTCATTTTCTTTAGATACTGATACAGTATTATCATATGTAAATGCACTTAAGAAAATATTTGTTGTTGAAGAATTACCAGCATGGAATCCTAATCTAAGAAGTAAAGTAGCAATTAGAACTTCTGAAACAAGATATTTTGTTGATCCATCAATTGCAGTCGCAGCTTTAGGTATAGGCCCAAATGATTTAATTAATGATTTGAATACTTTTGGTTTAATATTTGAATCATTATGTATTCGTGATTTAAGAGTATATGCTGAAAGTATTAGTGGTAGTGTATATCATTATAGGGATGCTTCAGAATTAGAGTGTGATGCAGTTATACATTTAAGAAATGGCTCATATGGTTTAGTTGAAATTAAATTAGGTGGGGATAAATTAATTAATGAGGGAGCAGAAAATTTAATAAAAATGAAAAATAAAATAGATACCGAAAAAATGAATAATCCTGCATTTCTAATGGTATTAACAGCAACAGGAAAATACGCATATCAAAGAGAAGATAGTGTATATGTTATTCCTATTGGATGTTTAAAAGGATAATAAAAGAGTTCATCTTATTATAAAAAAGTAATATGATTAAAAAAAGTCATTCCAAAAAAACTCCACAGTGGAGTTTTTTTGGAATAGAAAACATAATTTTATTATTGCATTATTATTGTAAGTAAATATTAGAAAGAGTATATAACATTAATATTAATTTGGACTAAATAAAGTTCTTTTTTCATATTATTGTATAGGTGAGTATATGAAAAAATTATTAATATTATGTAGTTTATTTATGATATTTATACCTAAAGTTAATGCTAGTACTAGTAGTGCTTCATCATATGTATTAATGGATCAGACTACGGGTAGGGTACTTATGTCTAAAGATATGAATAGTAGAAGATTAATTGCTTCTATTACTAAGATTATGACTGCTACTCTTGCTATTGAAAGTGGTAAATTAGATGAGATAGTGGAGATAGAGGATAATGTTTTAGAAGCTTATGGATCTGGAATATATATAGAAGTAGGGGAACATATTACATTAAGGGATTTATTATATGGACTTATGCTTAGGAGTGGGAATGATGCTGCTAGTAGTATAGCTTTGTATGTAGGTGGGAGTATTGATAATTTTGTTAAAATGATGAATGATAAGGCTATGGAATTGGGGATGAAGAATACTATCTTTTATAATCCTAGTGGACTTCCTACTCCTAGTGGTAATTATTCTAGTACTTATGATATGGCTCTACTTACTAGATATGCTATGCAGTATGCTGATTATAGGGATATTGTTCGTACTAAGAAGTATAAGGTTACTACGGATAGAAAAACTTATATATGGGATAATAAGAATAAGTTATTAAAATATGATTATATAACAGGTGGGAAAACGGGATATACGGAAGAGTCTGGGAGGACACTAGTTAGTACTGCTACTATTGATGATATGGATTTGATTGTGGTAACTATTAGAGATTCTGATGATTGGAATACACATTTATCTTTATATGAGTATGCTAGTGATAATTATATTGGATATAAGGTATTAAATAGAAATAAATTTAGGGTATATGGGGATAGTTATTATAGTAATGATTCTTTTTATATTAAGAATGATGTTTATATACCACTTAAGAGAGATGAGAGATCTTCTTTAGTTAGTCATATTAAATTAGAAAAGAAATCTAAATATAGTAGTAATGATAAAGTAGGGGTAAATCAGATATTATTAAATAATGAGTTATTATATGAAGAGGATATATATATAATAAAGGGAAAGAAGATAAAGAATAGTATATTTACTAAGATAAGAAAGTGGTTTAATGATTAGTTATATATGGGCAGTATTTATAATAGTAGGTGTTTTATATAGTATAATATCTGGTAATAGTAATATAACAAATAGTTTTTTAATATCTGGTAGTAAATGTATTAATATGATACTTAGTATGATACCTTTGATGTGTTTATGGCTTGGTACTATGAGAATAGCAGAAGAGTCAGGATTACTAGATATAATATCTAAAAAATTATCTAAAGTAGTAAGATTTATTTTTCCTGAAATACCTAAAGATGATAAAGCTATTGGGTATATATCTTCTAATATAGTTATGAATATGTTAGGACTTGGTAATGCTGCTACTCCTTTTGGATTAAAAGCAATGAGTGAACTTAAAAGATTAAATAACAATAGTAGTGTTGCTTCTAGATCAATGATTACTTTTTTGGTTATTAATACTTCTTCGGTTACGATTATTCCTACTACGGTTATTAGTTTAAGATTAGCTAGTGGGAGTATTAATCCTAGTGAGATTATTTCGGTTACGATTGTTACTACTTTTTTATCTACTTTTATTGCTTTATTATTAGATAGAATGTTTTATTTTATATGGAGAAGAAGATATGATTAATTATTTTATTCCTATAGTTGTTACTTTTATTCTTATATATGGAATATATAAAAGAGTAGATATATTTGATACTTTTATTGAAGGAGTAAAAGAGGGAATGAAATTAAGTATTAATTTATTCCCAACAATATTTAGTATGATAATAGCTATTACGGTTATTACGGATAGTGGTATGGTATTATCTATATGTAATATTTTAAAACCTTTATTTAATAGAGTAGGCTTTCCTACAGAAGTATTACCTCTTGTTATTTTAAGATCAATATCTGGTTCTAGTAGTTTAGTAGTGTTAAATGATTTACTTTTAAATTATGGTGCTGATTCTTTTATAGGGAGATTATCTTCAGTTATACAGGGATCTACTGATACTACTATTTATATTATTAGTATGTATTTTTCTAGTATTGGTATAAGGAAGATTAAGTATTCTTTAGTAGTGGGTTTATTAGCGGATTTTATTACGGTTATTATTAGTTTTATAATGATTAAAGTATATTTTTAAATAGTTTATTTTGTTAAAATTAATTTTTTAGCTTTATTCATTTTTTCGTGTATATCATCTAGTGTTTGGACTTTTAATATTTCTCTTATATCTACATTGTCATAAGAAATAAATTTATTATCTAGTGCATAAGCAGGAGTTATTAGGGTATCGTTATAGAAGAAGCCGAATGCTTCTCGATCTTCCCAATGTTGATCACAATAATAGGGATCACCACAATATATGCTTTGTTTATAGATTTTACCTTTACAGTTATTTATTTTTAATAGATCATAATTTATATATGATAAACCACTAATAGGAGAATTTGCTATATCAAAAGAGGATATTATTAATAAAGTGTTTTGATCTATTAAAAATAACATATTTTCACTATCTAATTCTGATACTATTTTACCATTTATATATTCATTACTTTTAAATAGTGAAAATAGACTAGCAGTTTTTTCTTTATAACAATTTGAATCTGAATAGTATTCTTTAATATTTAATTTTTTTCTTTCATATTCTTCTTTTACTTTTAAAAGTAAAATATTATATGAATTATAAGTTGATAATAATTGATATATTTCTTTGGCTTGTTTAGCATCTTTTTGACCGTTTGTAATTTCTATTTCTAAATTTGATAATAAGTTTTCCATATTTTAATACCTTTCCTTTCTAGTTATTATTTATCATAAGTTGTGGATATCTTTTTAGTTCTATATTATTTATGTTTAATCCTAAATTTTTACTTATTTTTAATAAATTATTATATTCTTCTATGTAATTACTTATAGTTTCCTTAACCTCTATTTCTATGAAATATCCTAATTTATCTACATTATCTAAAGAAACTTCATATTTATCTAAATATTTATAAGATTTTCTATTTTTATTTATTGTAGTAATTTCAGTTAATCCAATAGAATTAAATATTTTTTTTAAGTTATCACTATTATCTATTTCTACTTCATATTCTTCACAATACATTTTATTATTGTGATCTTTGTAGGTTAATATTTTTTTATTACCACTTGATCTAATTCTTAGTGATTTATACATATTATTAATTAAATTATTTGATTGGTAGTATGTATCTTGCTGATTGACTTCTGATAATAGTCTTCCTTTTATATTCATAATATCATTTAGTCTATCATATTCTTCTTTTACTAGTTTTATTTTAATTTCCATTTCAATATTATTTTTTGAATTATCACCATATAATAAATAATTGACATTACATTCTAGTATTTCAGATAATTTGATAATCATTTCTAAACTTGGTTCTGTTCTATTTGATTCCCAACTTGAAATAGTTTTGTCAGTAACATATAGTTTTGAAGCTAATTCTTTTTGAGTAATATTTTTAGTTTGTCTTAGTTTGCTTATTCTTTCACCATAGTTCATATTATTGCTCCTTTCAATTAAATTATAACATAGTTATTATGTTTTTTTGCTCTACATTTTGTAGATAAATAATATTATTACTAATCTAACTATATTAGAAATAGAATATAATAAAACTAATTCGTTTCCGAATTAGTTATTTATTAAAGCTCGAAAAGTTCGAGCAGATTTCCTTATGGTAGCGAGAGGGGGATTTGAACCCTCGACCCTTCGGGTATGAACCGAATGCTCTAGCCAACTGAGCTATCTCGCCGTAAATGTAATATAATTATATTACATTTTTTTTCTTTTGTCTAGTGTTTTTTTGAATTATTTATATAATTCTTTATTTATTAATTCTAAATTATTATTCATAATAGTAATATAATTTTCATTAGAATTAGTTATACCTCCATCTATTGATTCCATAGTATTAATAGTAAGTAATTCAATGTTATAGTTATTAATTAGATTTTGACAAGTGTTGTTAGTAGTAGTATTAGAAGAGTATATATATTTTATACTTCCATTTTTTATTAGTTTTTTTACTTCATCTATAGTGTTTTCATTTAGATCATCATTTTCTTCTAATGATATTACTTTTAAATTATATTTTTCTAAATACTTGAATAGATTTGAATCTACTACTAGAGTTTTATATTTAGCTAAGCTTACTTTTTCTTTGATATCAGCATCTAATCTTGATAAGTCATACTTTAATTCTTCATATTTATTTTCAATACCAGTATTATCAGTATTAGATATTAAATAGGGGTTATCAATATATTCTAATAGGCCGTTTTTTGTATTTTGTGCCATCATTAAATAGTTATATGGATTAAGCCATAGCTCCGCTATGTCATAATCATAAGTCATTCCCATAGATACATCTATTATTTTTAGGTTTTTATTCTTATTTAACATCTTTACTGCTATATCTCTTTCTTTATCTAAACTATTAAATATAAATAGATCAGTATTTGCGTATTCTTCTAATTTTTTATCTGATAGTTCAAAATCATTTGGGTTTACTCCTGATGGGTATATACTATTTATTGTACTATTATTTCCGTATAGGCTATTTATTAAGTATCTTATGGGATAAATAGTTGTATATATTTCTATATCTTCCATACTATCTTTAGTAATATTACATCCTGATAATAGTGTTATACATATTATTATCAATAATATTTTTATTTTTTTCATTATATTCCTTCTTTCATATTATAACTATATTAATATTACTATATTTTTATTTTTTTGTAAATAGATAGAAAAATATTATTGATAAAATATTTTATATATAGTATAATTATATTTGTAAATAGGAGGAGTTATGATAGATATAATAAAGAAAAATATAAAGTTTATAGTAGCAATGTTAATAGTAATAATACTAGGAATATTTGGTATAGCTTATGCTCTTAATATACCTACATTTAATTCTATTGGGATAGATGCTACTACTGGAGTAATAACTGCTAATATTACTTATGATAGTACTAATACTAGTACTATTACTAGTACTAGTAAAATGTTACCTATAAAGGATTCTTTAGTAACTGGTGTTAGTGTTACTGATGATAGAGTATTAAAAGCTAAGTTTATGGTAACTGGTGTAAGTAGTAATCCTGCTAATAGTATATATGATATAGCTCTTAGAGATATAAATATGAGTTCTGCTCTTAGAAGTGAGTATTTGAAATGGAGATTATATAAGAATGGTACTTTATTACATAGTGGTAATTTTTCTCCTAGTTTTGATTTAATTAATGATAATAGAATGGTACTTACTAGTACTCAGCAAGATCTTACTACTAGTACTGATACTTATGTATTTTTAATGTGGATTAGTGAGTCTTGTCCTGATACTTTAACAAATTGTGATATTACTAAGAATCAAGATAAGTTACTTAATAAAACATTTAATGCTTCAATTAAAATTGAAGCAAGTACTAAAACTAAAAAAGTATTAGTAAGAGATTCTTTATCTACTAGTAGTGCTTCTTATACTATTACTAATATGTTTACTCCTAATAAATTAGTAGTAAATAATAGTATTAATTATAGATATGATACTACTAATAACTTAATGGAAGATATAGATGGTAATATTAGATATTATGGCTCTAGTCCTAATAACTATAT
>CAYYXX010000026.1:0-11960 GCA_964475905.1 uncultured Clostridium sp.
CATACAGGGCATCTCCTTTCAATTATTTACATACTAATAATATCATAAATATATTTTTTTAGCAATTAGTTTTTGAAAAAATATATAATAATAAATAATATTTAATATTTTTATAATGACTTTTTAATGGAAATTTGTTACAATTATATAGAAGGAGATATAAGTATGAAGATAATTGAACTTACTGAATTACAATTTAAAAATTATTCAAAATTACATAGTGCTAGAAGCTACTTTCAAACAGTAGAATATGCTCATTTAAAGGGAGGTACTATTTATTATTTAGGATTTATTAATGAAGAAGATAATACTCTAATGGGAGCTACACTATTACTTGAAGAAAGAATATATAAATATAGAATAGGAATTATACCTGGATCTTTCTTAATTGATTATAATAATGATAATTTATTTAAAGATTTTATTAATACTTTGAAAGTATATTTAAAGAAGAAAAAATATATTTATATTACTACTGATAATATTTTTACTTATAAAATGTTTGATAAGAATAATAATATTATTTATTATGATACTAATGTTATAAAATTATTTGATGAATTATCGTTTATTAAAACTAGTAAAATATCTCCTAGAAATGTTATATTAGAAACAGAAAAGACTCCGGATGAAACATTTAAGTTATTTAATTCTAATACTAAGAGGAATATATATTCTTCTATAAGAAGAGCTATTAATATTTATATGGATGATAATATAGAACCTTTATTAAAGTTAAATAATACTATAAATAAAAAGAAAATAGATAATATTATTAAATATTTTAATAATGATAATTTAAAAGCTGAAATATATTATGCTAAGATTAATCCAGAACAATATATTAATAATTATCGTTTCTTATTAAAAGAAGAAGAAGAAAAGAATGATTTTTATAATAATATAATGCAAAATCTTAATATAAAAAAGAGTGATAATGTTATTAGTAGAAAGATGGATTCTGATAAGAAAATAACTAAATATAAGAATGAAATTATAAAAGCTACTAGTTTATATACTAAATATATTAATGAAACTATTATTGGTGGTATATTAATAATTAAAAATAATAGAGAAATATATTTTATAGAAGAAGGATATGATAAAGAATTAGGAAGTTTTTATTCTTCCCATTTAATTAAATGGGAAATAATTAAGAAATACTTAAATGAGGGATATAAAATATTTAATTTTGGATCTATTAAGAATATGGATAAAAAGAATGGAAATTATAATTTTAAAATGGGGTTTGGTGGTAAAGTATATGAATATATAGGTACTTATGATTTAATAATTAATAAATATTTATATAATATTGCTAAAATAGTTGTTAAAATTAGAAAGATATTAAAAAAGAATCAGTAATTGATTCTTTATTTTGTATCTATATCTATAAGTTCATAATTAGAACTACCAAATCCTAAGTTATTAGCTTTTTCTATAATATAAGTACCATGTCTACTTTCTATTCTTTCTATTAAATCTTTTTTACCTGAGTCATTACTAGCATAAAGTAAATCTAAGCAAGCTTTATCAATAGCTATAGGATCTAAACTAGCTAATATACCTATATCTTTTATACATGGATCTTCTGCTTTAGCACAACAATCACAATCAACACTCATGTTCATCATGATATTAATATAAGCAATATTATCTTTAAATTTATTATGAATAGAAGAAGCGGCTTCTGCCATTGCTTCAATAAAATCATCTTGTGATGGTAAATTATCCCATAACTTATTTACATCATTTGTTTTACCAGCAGTATGGATATATGCTTTACCACTAGAGGATGCTACTCCTATTGAAAGTTGTTTTAATGCTCCGCCAAAGCCACCCATAGGATGACCTTTAAAATGGGAAATAACTAGCATACTATCATAATTTTTTAAATGACTACCAACATAATTTACTTTTACTTTATTACCATTTGGTATTTCTATAATATCATCTTTTTCACTATCCATAATATCTACTTTATAGTATTTAGTCCATTCATGTTCTTCAATTAATTTTTTATGTTTTTCATAAGTATTTCTTGACCCATCATAAGCAGTATTACATTCTACTACTGTTCCACCTACTTTATTAATAATATCTTGCATAAATAAAGGCTTTATATAGTTTTGATTACCTTTTTCACCTGAATGTAATTTTACTGCTACATTACCTTTTAATTCTATATTTAACTTATTATATATATTTACTAAACTCTCACTACTTATTTCCTTGGTAAAATATACTTTACTCTTCATATCTATAAACATTCCTTTCTATTTTACTATGTTACACTCAGTGTAATACCTATTATATAACTTTTTTAATTTTTTTGTTTTATATTTTTTATAGAACGAATTTTCTTGATTTTTCGTTCTATAATTTTTTATAGAACGAATTTTCTTGATTTTTCGTTCTATAACTTTTTATAGAACGAATTTTCTTGATTTTTCGTTCTATAAATTATTCAGATAAGAAAATATTTACATATTCTTCAAATACAAAGACTTGATTTCTAGAATATCCAGTAGTTTCTTTTATAATATTTGCATTTTTTAAGCCTGTAATAACACCATTTACTGTAGATTCAGGCATATCTAATGCTTCTATTATCTTTTTTCTAGATGAATATGGTT
Organism: uncultured Clostridium sp.; assembly: GCA_964475905.1. Lineage (GTDB taxonomy): Bacteria > Bacillota_I > Bacilli_A > RF39 > UBA660 > CAG-302. The sequence goes on from CAYYXX010000026.1 coordinate 2,637, forward strand.
CATTGTAGAAATAATCCATTATTTTTTTAGCATTATCATATTTTACTTTTAAATTAGTTATTTCATTATCTATTTTTTTAGTTAACTCTACAACACTTTTAAATTTTTCTTTAGCAATTTTAGCTGTTTCTATTATTCCCTCTAAAAAGAATTTTATCCATCCTATAATATCATTTTTAACTCTTACATCATTTAATTTTTGATAATATAAATCTCTATTTTTTTCAAAAAAGAATGATATATATAAACAAGGATTATCTAAATATTTTTTACTTTGTAAATATAAGGGAATTAATAATCTTCCTATTCTTCCATTACCATCTAAAAAAGGATGTATGGATTCAAATTGATAATGAATCATTGCAATCTTAATTAAATCTGGTGTATCTATTTCTTCATTATTAATAAATAATTCTATATCTTTTAGACAATTAGGCAGATCTTCTACTAATGGTGGTACATAAGCAGCATTAGATGGCATTGTTCCACCAATCCAGTTTTGCGAAACTCTAAATTCTCCGGGTGCCTTTTTTTCTCCTCTAACACCATTTAACAATACTTTATGTATTTCTCTAAATAATCTATTACATACTGGAAATCCACCATTTATTCTTTCTATTCCATAATTAGTTGCTTTGACATAATTTTGTACTTCTTCCCAGTCATCTCTTTTTTCTGGATCAATATCTTGTAAATCGGATAAATCTTCTTCAATAGTAGTTCTTGTCCCCTCAATTTTACTAGATTTATTTGCTTCAATTTTTACGTGCATCTTGATATATAAATCAACATTAGGAAGCAATAATGAATAGGCATTTAATTCCCCAATTTGTCTATTTGCTTCTGCAAGTAAAGAATCTAATTTTGTATCATCCCAACCCCAGTTATAATTAATGGGACTTGGTAAAAAAGCTTTATATCCTATTCCTTGTTTATATTCTCCAGCTTTATAATCTTCTAATTTCATAGTTATTCTCCTAATAATTTATTTATTCTATCTTTTATTCTATCTTTACCAAGTAATCTCATTATTTCATATAAATCAGGAGTCATATTTCTACTAGTAATAGCAACTCTAAGTACTGTAGAAATATCTGCTACACTACCTTTATATTTACTTGGATTTTCTTTATACTCTTTCATATTACTACAGTATGATAGTTCATCAGTAAGTTTCTTAATATTATTAAACCATACTTCTTTATCAGATATATCAAAATATTTTTCTATATAAGTATTTAATATTTTCTTTATTTCATCTCTATTAGTAATATTTACCCACTGATAATTATCAAAAGTAAATAATTCATCATACATATAAAATATTTGATCTTTAATTTCACTATAACAAGCATAATCTTTACGAGGCTTTTTTTGACATCTTTCTATATTTAAAATATCTTTAGTATAATCTTCATATTTAACAATTAAATTATAAAATTCTTTATCATATTCTTTAGACCAATTATATAAATTATTATATACTTCTTCTTTAGTCATTCTACTTATATAATTTTTAGAAATATTATTTAATTTTTCTAAGTCAAATAAAGCTCCAGAAGATGACATCCTTTTAGGAGAAAATTCAAAGTCTAAATATCCTTTCTCTGGATTATCAGTATGCCACTTTTCATAATTAGAATTAACTATCGTCATAATTGATTCAATTACTGCTAGTGTGGGATATCCTTTTTCTTTATAGAAGCTCATAGAAGCTTCTGGATCTTTTCTTTTACTAAGTTTTCTTTTTATATCTCCATCTAATTTCATAATCAAAGGAATATGAATATATTTAGGTACTTTATAGTTAAATGTTTCAAATAATTCAATATGAAGTGGAACAGAGGATAACCACTCTTCTCCTCTTACAACATGAGTTGTACGCATTAAATGATCATCTACTAAATGAGCAAAATGATATGTAGGTAGTAAATTATCTGATTTCATAATAACAGCATCTTGATCATTATAAGGAATCTCTATCTTACCTTTTACTTGATCTTCAAAGACAAACTTTAAATCAGCATTACCCATAGATTTAAACCTAATAACATAGTCTTCTCCAGCTTTTATTCTTTCAATAGCGGTATCTATACTAATATTTCTACATTTGGCAAATCTACCATAATAACCTGTACGCATCTTCTTTTCTTCTTGATTCTTTCTTAAATCTTCTAGAGTATCTTTACTACAAAAACATGGATATGCTCTTCCCATTTCTATTAATCTCTTTATATAGGCATGATATATTTCTTTTCTTTCACTTTGAATATATGGTCCATAGTCTCCTACTACTTCGGTATTATATTCATATTCATCAGGCATCATATCATACTCATATAAAGTATTCATAATTTTATCCATAGCTCCTACTACTTCTCTAGATTTATCAGTATCTTCATTTCTTAGAATAAATACACCATCACTATTTTTAGCTAATACATAACTAATTATAGTACTCATAAAGTTACCAATGTGCATATATCCTGTAGGACTAGGAGCAAACCTAGTTACACAAGCTGATTCTTTTAAATTTCTTTCAGGATACATTTTTTCATAATCTTCTACTGTTTTAGTTAAATTAGGAAATATTAAATTTGCTAAATCTTTATTTGTCATTTTTTTCACCTCAATTACATATTATTAGGTATCCATTATATTCATTTATCACATAGTTTAGTATAATATATTGAAAGGAGAAATGACTACTATGTATGGTTATGGATATCCAAGTTATGGATATGGTTATGGTTACCAAACAGGAGCTTACTGGATAATTATAGTAATATTACTAATATTCTTTGTATTATTTTGGGGTAATGGCTCACAATGTAAATGTAATAGATAACCATATCTAAAAAGCCCTAATAAGGGCTATTTTTTTATTTGGTTGCCCTAGTTAGATTCGAACTAACGAGATGTCAGAGTCAGAGTCTGATGCCTTACCACTTGGCTATAGGGCAATAACACAATATAATTATAGCATTAACATCAAAGTAATTCAAGATTCATTTTAAAATTTATTGATTTTTTTAAGTGCAATAGTTATTGCAACTAGGGCTTTTTCTTATTTTTTCTTAATTGTCTTCTAGCCATAAATCAGGATCTCTTATAAATGGAATTGCTCCATATCTTCCATTTATATAACCTTTCTCTATATTTTCATCTTTTCTAACGGAAAACGAATCAAGTGGATATAAATCTGAAATTCCATTTTCTGGATTTTTTTCTGTAAACCATATTTGATCTCTTCTTAATATATCTAAATTTAATAAATTTGTAGTATGGGTTGTAAATATTAACTGACTATTAGCTTTATTAATTTTTTTATTATTAAATAACTTAACGATAAATTCTACTAAAGCTGGATGTAAACTTTTCTCTAGCTCATCTACTATAATAACTTTAGTTGTTTCAAATGCTCTTTTTAAGAATGGTGCAAGGGCAAATAATACTCTTGTTCCAGATGATTCATCATTGAAATTTAATTTATAAGTATGTTTATTATTACTATCATCTATAACTTCATGTTCAAGTTCAATATTAACATTTCTGACTTTAAATTCTTCCCCATTTCTTGCAAGTGGTGGTACTATCATATCAACAGTTGTACCATCTATCTCTTTTTCTTCGTAGTCAACATTTATATCTTTTATAAGAATATCTGCTTCTTTTAATAATTCTAAAGAAAATTTTTTTATATCTCCTTCATATTTACTATAATTTATTAAATCTTTATATGTTATGTTATCAAAAGAATCATAAGTATCTATAGCATTAACAAACCATAAATAGGCCTCTTTTGTTTTATCATAATTCCATGTAGTGGCAGTTGATAAAAATAATTTATTTTCCGTATTATTTGTTGATAATTCTTCTAATTTATTTTTATCATTATTAAATTCATAAATATTAGTTTTAGTTCTTGTAAATATATTAGTGGGTTTTTGACTATAATAGGCTTCTAATACTTCATCATATACTTTATTTGCATCTGCACTAAAGAAATATCTATACTTAATATTATTTACTATAAATATAAATTCAAATTCACTTGGGTTATTTTTACTTTCTTCATCAAATAAGAATGGCTTTATAAAAGTCCATTTACCCCCAATGGGGATTAAACTAGAATTTCTTACCATTAATATTGCATAGGTCAAAGCTTTTAATATATTGGATTTCCCTGAAGCATTTGCACCATATATAGCAGTAGTTTTTAATAATTTTATATTGCTAGTAGATATTATATTATCTGGATTTTCATCTCCATTACCTTTTTCCATAGATAATGTTACTTTATTTTTAAATGATAAAAAGTTCTTAACACTAAATTCTATAAGCATATTTCTTCCTCCTATTGATATTATATACTAAGAACATTAAAAAGTATACTTATTTTTGATGTTTTTGTGATTTTTTCACAAAAACGTAAATAATATTATAATATTTTATTATTATATAGAAATAAAAAAACAAATAAATATTACATAAATTTATTCATTTGTTTCATCATTTGATTAACCTGTTTTTGTGATGGTGTTCTACCCATCTGACTCATCATTGTCTTAATCATTTGCTCGTTAATAGGAGGATTCTTCTTTAATTCATTTTTCATTAATTTTCTAGCAACTAAAAATCCTACTACTAAGCCTACTACTAAACCTATTAATATATATAATATATCCCAAAGCATATTATTCTCTCCTCTCTATAGTTATTGTACTATTAAATCTTTTTTTTGTAAAGAATTTAATTTAGATAACCAAAAATAATCCATATTTTCAAAATCACATACAAATAAATTATTATTATAATTACTAATCTCAGTAAAGAATGAGCTATAATTACTTTCCGTTATAATCTTTATATTATAGTTATTTATTCTTAAAATACTTCTTTCTATTGTATTTAAGTAATGTATATTATCTTTTCTCTTATAACCGTATTTTAATTTATATTCAAAATAAATATATTCATTTAACATAATCTTATTAAATGGATTAGCAATATCTTCTAAAATATGATATGCTTTTAGACCATCATAATCTTTAGTATAATATATTTCTTCAAATATCTTATACATCTTAAATGGATTATCTTTATACATATAACTATAATATTTATTAACATTAAAAATATAATATGTTCTCAAATAATATCACCATTATTAAAATAACATATTATATTAATTAATTTTGTCGAATTATAAATTATTTTTAATCTTAATAACTAAATCCATAATATCAAGTTCAAAGAAACTAATTAGTTCACTCTCGCTACCACTTCTACCATAAGTATTAATACCAATAAAGTCTTCTTCTGAAGAAATAAATCTATACCAATTAGCATCATTAGAAAGTTCTATTACCATTCTTCTATAACCTCTAGGAAATACTTGTTCTCTATATTCTCTATCTTGTTTTAAAAATAGATTCATATTAGGCATAGATACTACTCTTGCTTCAATATAGTTCTTAAGTAATTCTTCTTTAATATCCATAGCAAGAGAAACTTCACTACCAGTAGCAATTATAATAACATCAAGTCTAGTTTTTACTTCACTAATTATATAAGCTCCTCTTTCTACTTTTCTAGGATTAGTATATTTAAGGGTATTATTATGACCTCTAGGTAAGATTAAGCATGCTGGTTTACCCATCTTTAAAATATTTGTCCAAGAACCTATAAGTTCTTTATAATCACATGGTCTATATACTGATAAATTAGGAATACTTCTTAACATACCAAGTTGTTCTATTGGTTCATGAGTTGCACCATCTTCTCCTACTCTAATACTGTCATGAGTAAATATATATGTAACGGGAAGATTCATCATAGCACTCATTCTAATGGATAATTTCATATTATCCGCGAATGAAAGAAAAGTACTACCATAACTTCTTATATTAGTAAGGGCAAGTCCATTAAGTACTGCTCCCATTAAGTTTTCTCTTACACCAAAATTAATATTTCTACCAGTATAATCATCAATAGAAAACTCCCCTTTTCCTTTTAAATATGTCTTAGTACTACAGAATAAATCTGCACTACCTCCTATAAAATTAGGAATAAAAGTACCAATAACATTCATAATTTGATAATTTATATCACGCATAGTTTTATCTTCAAAGATTTTACTTGAATCAATAACAGCATCTATATCTAAAGATATTTTTTCATTTTCAATGATCAAATTAATTTTATCTTTTTCTTCATCAGTAGAATTAGCAAGATACATTTCATACTCAGAATACCATTTTCTATAATAATCTTCAGTTCCATCTTTAATAAATTTCATGACATTATTTCTATCTATTTCACTATAACTAAAAGGGACATTTCCTTTTAATTTAGCTCTTATTTCTTCTAAATCTTCTTTATCTAGATTAGTATGAATACGATTAGTACCTTCATACTTAGAATATTTACCTATAGTAGTCTTAATTTCAATAAGAGTTGGTTTCTTACTTTTCTTAGCTTTGTCAATAGCGGAAGAAATATCATTAATATTTTCGCCATCTTTTACTTTTATTACTTCCCAATTCATAGAGGTAAATCTAGTAGTAATATCTTCATACATAGTTTTTTCTAATTCTCCATCAGCAGTAATACCATTAGAATCATATAAAACTATTAAGTTATCAAGGCCTAGATTACCTGCTAGTGAAGCAGCTTCATAAGAAATACCTTCCATTAAGTCGCCATCTGATACTAGGGTATATATATCATAATCGAATAAAATATTCTTTTTTCTATTAAAAGTAGTTGCTAAATACTTTTCTCCAATAGCCATACCTACAGAAGTAGCAAAGCCTTGTCCTAATGGTCCTGTTGTTACTTCTATTCTATTATTCAAATTATATTCTGGATGTCCTGCACATACAGAAGATATTTTTCTAAATTTTTTTAATTCTTCAATATTATATTCATCTAATAGATAGAATAAAGTACTATATAGAAGTGCACTACCATGACCTGCACTCATAACGAATCTATCTCTATTACACCATGATTTTCTTTCTAAATCAAATTTTAAATGATATGTAAATAAAGTATACATACAAGGTGCCATATCAAGTGCTATACCCGGATGTCCACTACTTGCATTACTTATCATATCTAATGCTAATAATCTTATATCATTTACTATTTTCTTTTCATTTAATTTCATATACATAACCTACCTTACATCATTATTTTATCACAAAATATTATAAAATAAAAGAAATATTAAATATTTTTTAGTAACATAAATAATGCTATTTCTTCTTTTTTAAATACTATTTCTTTATTATTATTCTTAATCATATCTATAATAGTATCTATATTGTACCATTTTACATATTTAAGTTCTTCTTTCTCTATAGTAAAGTCTTCTTCTTTTAAATTACTTAAAACATAATATGGATACATATAATGATTATTATATTCTTCTTCAACATAATACTTAGAAGATAATCTATGGATATCTTCTTTTCTTAGTTTAAGACCTACTTCTTCATATACTTCTCTGATTGCTGAATCTAAAGGGTTCTCATTATATAGAGTATGTCCCGCTATTACACCTAGTTTATTGGGACAGAATCTTCTATTACTACTTCTTCTTTGTATTAATACTTCTTTTTTATTATTAATAATATAAATAGTTACTTCATTATGAATTTTATTACTATTATGTAAATGTTCTCTTTCTAATATTTCATTAGTATTATATCCATTATTATCTACTACTCTAAGTAGTTCCATATATATCACCTACTCTATATATAGTATAACAAAAGAATATAAAAGAGGCAATATAATTACTAAAAGATAAGTATAACTTTACTTATCTTAGACTATTAATTTATATGGATCATTACTACTACCAGTATTACCTTTTCTTACTTCTTGTTCAGCATTTAGATAAAGGACTGGAGCTACCGCCCAAGCATTGTACGCGTGGTAGCATAAGCCCTCAAAGCTGTTCGCACCGACAAGCCACACACCGTAGGAGTTGCCCGAATACAGGGTTAATAACCAACCAAGATTGCTATCATTATTTGTTATTACTTTTTTCATCCAGTTATTACTTGTACATGTACTATTATAATAATTATATAATGTTTGATTACACTTACTTAAGTCGGCAGCATATCCGTAATCACTTTCATAAGGAAGAGCCACTTTTCCTGTCCATGATGTACTTCTCCCAGTATATACACTTCCTGTTATCCTCTCTTTATTATACATTACATCTGTATATACTTCAAAATCATCATGTCCTAGTAATGAATAGGTACTCTCTGATATTAGATTTCTAGTAGTATTATTCTTTAGTCCAGTACTTGTAAAATCACAGGTAGTTGTGGCATTATTTTTATCTGAATAACAAGATCCACTACCAGCATTCCAGTATAGGCTTCCACCTACGCTTTCACTTTCATATCCTGAATTAAGTAGCCTCATAAGTCTGGCATCTGACCAGTCATTTTTACCATAATCTGTTTCTGCTCCAGTAGTAGTGTCTTTATTATCCCAAGAGTAACCTCCTATTGATTCATTTCTCATTATCTTTACTTTACCATTAAATACCCCTATTATTCTCCATAATTCACAAGTAGTACTACTTTGATTAGAATAATCACTACAATTAAAGTATATATAGTTATTAGGACTTGCTCCATAATATCTTATATTACCAGAATCTGCATTAACACTAGAACTACCTAGTCTATCATTCATTAAACCTACTGAAGAAGCTAAATTATAAGTAATACTATTTACTTCAGTAGTAGTTTTACTACTACTGGTATATAAATTAGTAATATGAGTAGCTAAGTTAACTGGTACATAGTAAGTAGAACTTACTAAAGTATAACCAGTAGGTACTACTAGATCTCCCCCATTTTCATAACCAAGAACAGACATTAAAGATAAATTAGTAGAAGTAGTAGATGTATTTTCAATATATAACTTTATAAATTTACTTTCTGATTTAGCTAAAGTACCAGTACTAGGATTGTCTGAATCACTATATACTTTTACTATTACATTACTATTATTACTATAACCAACTCCATACTGAACAGTACCATTATTATTATTCTTTATCCTATAATAAATAGTTTTCTTACTACCCGCAGGTATTTCAAGTGAAGTATCCCCAGTTAAAGAAAAAACATAATCATCATTACTTACACTACCCAAACTATTTATAGCATAAGTCCTATATAAAAAACAAAATAACACTAATATTCCAAGTACCACTAAAATAATATTAATCTTCTTACTCATAATAAACCTCCAACCTAAAAAAGACTATGAAAAATTACTAATATT
>CAYYXX010000027.1:0-11613 GCA_964475905.1 uncultured Clostridium sp.
ATTACTAATATTTCTATTAGTTATTTCATAGTCTTTATATATATTTAAAATCCTTGTAAACCCTTGATTTATAAGCTTATACGAGACCCCCCCCCGTACAAATGTTCGCCTTTTTCCATACTATCTTAAATGTATTATAACTATTCATACAGGGCATCTCCTTTCAATTATTTACATACTAATAATATCATAAATAAAAGATATTTACAATACCTAAATTATTTTTAAAAGAGATAAAAAAAAGATATCCAAATAATAGATATCTCTAAATACTTAAACAAGTTCTAAAATAACCTCTAAAGCAGAATCTCCTTTTCTTTCAGATTTCTTAATTATTCTAGTATAACCACCATTTCTATCTTTATATCTAGGTGCTAACTCATTAAATACTTTACTAACAGCATTATTATCATTATGTAAAAAGGCAAGAGCAAGTCTTCTAGATACCAAAGTACCCCTTTTACCATAAGTTACCATCTTATCAAAACTCTTTCTAACTTCTTTAGCTCTAGTTTCAGTAGTAACTATTCTCTCATTCTCAATAAGCTGTTTAGTTAAAGTAGCAAGCATACTTCTTCTATGCTTATTATCTCTACCTAATTTTCTATAAGCCATAATTACCTCCTATATTAATTTTCATCTCTAAAGTTTAGACCCATGTCTCTTACTTTATCCATAACTTCTTTTAAAGATTTCTTACCTAAATTCCTAATCTTCATCATTTCATTCTCAGATTTATCAACCAAATCCTTAAGTGTCAAAATATTAGCTCTCTTCAAACAATTATAAGCTCTCACAGAGAAATCCAAATCATCAATAGAAGTCTCTAGTATCTTAACACTAGGATCCTCACTCTTAGATATCATAAGACCAGTCTCATCTGCTATTTCATTCAAACTGGTTAATATCTCAAAATGCTCTATCAAAATTCTAGAAGCAAGAGCTAAAGCCTCTTCAGGAGTAGTAGAACAATTAGTCCATACCTCCAATATCAACTTATCAAAATTATTATTTTGACCAACTCTAGCAGTCTCAACCTCATAATGAACTCTCTCTACAGGAGAATATAAACTATCAATAGCAATAGTACCTATCTTCGTCTTATCATTTTGAAATAATTTCTTATTCTCATCAGCAACTACATAACCTCTACCAGAACCAATAGTCATTTCCATATTAAGACTACCACCCTCTACTAAAGTAGCAATTACTTGATCAGGATTCAATATTTCAATATCAGCATCTTTATCAATATCACCAGCAGTAACCACACCAGGAGTATTACAAGAAAGTCTAATAATCTTCTCTTCTCCTCTAGCATGATTCTTAATAACTACATTCTTCAAATTAAGTACAATAGCAGTTACATCCTCAACTACACCATCAATCTTTTGAAATTCATGAGCAACCCCATCAATCTTAACAGAAGTAATAGCATCTCCGGGTAATGAAGAAAGCATAACTCTCCTAAGAGCATTACCCAAAGTAATACCAAAACCTCTCTCTAAAGGCTCAAGCTCAAATTTACCATAATGTGCATCCTTAATATATTCTTTTACTTTATAATCTGGTTTTTCAAATTTCAACATCATAAATTCCCCTTTCCTATATTATCCACGTCTTCTTTTAGGTGGACGACAACCATTGTGTGGAATTGGTGTTTCATCTGTAATTGATTTTACTTCTAATCCAACAGTTTGTAAACTTCTAATAGCAGCCTCTCTACCAGAACCTAAACCCTTAACTTTAACATCAACAGTCTTCATTCCAGCAAGCACAGCCTCCCTACCAGCAGCTTCAGCAGACATACCAGCAGCAAATGGAGTAGACTTCTTACTACCCTTTACTCCTTGCGTACCACTAGAAGCCCAACTTACAACATTACCATCTAAATCAGTAATAGTTACAATAGTATTATTAAAAGTTGAGTGAATATGCACTACACCAGCAGGAATATTCTTCTTAGTTTTTCTTTTTCTTGAATTATATTTTCCCATAATTTCCTCCTAATTATTTTTTCTTATTAGCAACAACTTTTCCTCTACCCTTACGAGTTCTAGCATTCCTACTAGTTCTTTGACCTCTTACAGGTAAATTTCTCTTATGTCTAGTTCCTTGATAAGAATTTATTTCCATCTTAGTTTTAATATTCATATTAACTTCTCTTCTAAGATCACCCTCAACAGTATACTTTTCAATTTCACTCCTAATCCTAGAAAGTTCATCATCAGTTAAATCTTTAGCTTTTTTATTCAAATCAACATTAGCACTAGTTAAAATTCTCTTAGACAACTGTCTTCCTATACCATAAATATAAGTAAGTGATATTTCAATTCTCTTATCATTAGGTATATCTATACCCTTAATTCTTGCCATACTATTATTTTCCTCCTATTAACCTTGTTTTTGTTTATGTTTGGGATTCTCACAAATCACCATTACTTTACCATTTCTTTTAATTATTTTACATTTGTCGCATATTTTTTTTACGGATGCTCTTACTTTCATTTTCATCATCTCCTATTTTTTATTATATACAATACGCCCTTGTGTTAAATCATAAGGCGACATAGCGATAACCACAGTATCACCTGGTAAGATGCGTATGTTATTCATGCGCATTTTACCAGAAACATGGGCAATTACTGTGTGTCCACCATCTAGTTCAACTTTAAACTTCCCTTGCGGTAAATTATCAATTACTTTACCTTGAGCTTCAATTAACTCTTCCTTACTCATAATTATCATCTCCCGTTAATATTTCATAACCATCGCTAGTTACAATTATTGTATGTTCAAAGTGAGCAGATGGTTTATTATCTCTTGTTACAATAGTCCAATCATCATCAAGTAAACATATATCTCTTTTACCAAAATTAAGCATAGGCTCTACTGCAATAGTCATGTTTTCCTTTAAAACAATTCCTCTACCTTTTTTCCCAAAATTAGGTACTCCGGGGTCCTCATGAAGATTACTACCAATACCATGTCCTTCAAGTTCTCTTACAACACTTAAATTATGTTCCTTAGCATACTCATAAATAGCAAAACTAACATCCCCCAAATGGACACCCGCACGAACCATACTTAAACCTCTATATAAAGCTTTCTCTGTATGTTCTAGCAAATACTTCTTCTCACTAGAAATATCCCCTACCGGATAAGTCCAAGCTGAATCACCATGATAACCCTTATAACAAGCACAAATATCTAGTGTTACTATATCACCATTTTTTAATTTTCTATTACCCGGTATCCCATGGACAACCTCCTCATTAACTGATATACATATACTAGCAGGATACCCCTCATACCCCAAACAAGATGGAGTAGCATCCCTACTAATAATATAATCATGAGCAAGCTTATCAAGTTCACGAGTAGTAATACCAGGCTTAATATACTCTCTAAGATACTGATGAGTATCATAAACAATTCTTCCTGCTATACGCATTAAAGATAACTCATAATCACTCTTAATAGTAATCATTATTTAATAACCTTCTTTATTTCATCAAAAATCTCATCTATACTCAAATCATCAACCTTTATCCTAATCAAATTACCCTTTTTCTCATAATACTCTACTAAAGGATAAGTCTCTGTCATAAAAGTATCAAATCTATTTATAAAAGACTCTTCATTATCATCAGTTCTAGTCTTAAGCTTAGAACCACAATTATCACAAATACCATCACAACTAGGAGCATATTCCTTACTAATCAAATTATAAGATAAACCACATTTAGAACAAACAACCCTAGATAAAGCTCTTTTCATAGCCAAATCCCGATCAATATCCAAAAATACTACCAACCCATCATCATAAGATAAATCACTTAAAATACCATCATAAATACCAGCCTGATTAATATTTCTAGGATACCCATCTAAAATAAATCCTCTCTTACAATCCTTAGATTCAAGTCTCTTCTTCAAAAGCTTAGTAATAACCTCATCAGAAACAAATTCCCCACGAGCCATAGCACCCTTAATTTCAAGACCAATCTTCGTTTCATTAGCAATCTCATTCCTCAAAAGATCCCCAGTTGATATATGAGGAATATTATATTCTGTACATACCTTAGCTGAAATAGTACCCTTACCAGCAGCAGGAGCCGCTACAAAAATAATATTCTTCATTATCTTACTCCTTTATAATTTCTATTTACTAAACTACTTTCAAGTTGTCTACAAGTCTCAATAGCAACACCTACTACTATCAATACCCCAGTACCACCAATAGATACCGAAGAAGGAAGTCCCGTATTTATAAAACTACTAAATACAATAGGAAGTCCTGCTATAATAGCAATAAATGTCGAACCAAGTAATGTAATTCTATTAAGTACTTTAGTTATATATTTCTCAGTTTCTACTCCAGGTCTAATACCAGGAATATATCCACCATTCTTATTTAAATTTTTAGCAAGTTCTTTAGGATTAATCTGCATATTAGTATAAAAGAACCCAAATACAAAGATTAAAACAATATAAAGAATAAATCCAGTAGTAGTAGTATAATTAATATACTTAGATACAAATACCGAAAAACCAGATTCATCTCCCAAAAGCCCCGCTATAAAAGATGGAATAGATAATATTACTGATGAGAATATAACAGGCATTACACTAGCAGAATTAATCTTAAATGGAATATAATTCTGTTTAGCACCATAAGCCGAAGCCGTCCTATTAGAATACTGTATAGGTATTCTCCTCTCAGAACACTCTTCAAATACTACTCCAACTATTATAGCTAAATAGAATAATACAAATACTATAAACTTAATAATACCAAGAAATAAAGCACTATTACCATCTAAAATAAATGTATCAAAAGTATCAATAAACATCTTAGGCACCGTAGAAATAATACCAGCCATAATTATTAATGATATCCCATTACCAATACCTTTCTGTGTAATCTGATCACCAAGCCATAACAAGAAAGCAGTACCTCCTGTTAAAATCAAAGCAATCTTAATATACTCTAAAGTACCAGCCCCTTTTACAAAAGTAAATGCCATAGCAAACCCCTGTAAAAAAGCAAGTATAATACCTAAATATCTATTAATTTGATTAATCTTTTGTCTTCCCTGTTCCCCACTTTCCTTAAGTTCAGTAAAGTAAGGAATAATATCCATCTGTAATATTCCAGTAATGATACTAGCAGAAATATAAGGCATAACACCAAGAGCAAATATAGAAAAATTCTTAAGTGCTCCTCCACCAATAGCATCATATAATTCCCATAAACTTAAATTAGATATAGCCCCCTTTGTTCCCGGTACCGGAATAGTAGTACCAAGAGCAAAGATCATAAGACCAAGTAAAGTAAAACCAATTCTTTTTCTAATATCCTTATTCTTAGGACTAAAGATTAATTTTAGATTTTTAAACATCTAAATCACCTCAGTTTTTCCACCAACAGTTTCAATCTTTTCTTTAGCACTCTTAGTAAAAGCATTAGCTCTTACAGTAAGCTTCTTCGTTAACTCACCATTACCCAATACCTTAACACCATCTAATTCTTTATTAATTAATCTAACTTCCTTAAGTAAAGCAAGATCAACTACAGTACCATCTTCAAACCTATTCAAATCAGATACATTAACAGTACTATATACTGTTCTAAATTCATAATTGTTGAATCCTCTTTTTGATAATCTTCTAAATAGAGGTAATTGACCACCTTCAAAGCCAACTCTTACTCCTCCACCACTTCTAGCATTTTGACCTTTCTCACCCTTACCAGAAGTTTTACCAGTTCCAGAACCAGCTCCACGGCCAACCCTTTTTCTATTTTTAACTGAGCCCTCAAGACTACTTAATTCATGTAATTTCATTATCTCAATTCCTCAACTTTCTTATCTCTTAAGTAAGCAACATGTTCTGGAGATTTCTGCATTTTCAAAGCTTTTAGAGTAGCTCTAGCAGCATTAATCTTCGTACTAGAACCTAAACTCTTAGATAAAACATCTTTAACACCTGCTAGCTCAAGTACATCACGAACAGGACCACCAGCTTTAACACCAGTACCCTCTTTAGCAGGCTTAAGCATAACTCTTACAGCTCCCTCTTTTACTATTATATCGTGAGAAATAGTCCTATTATCAATTAGATCAACCTTAATCAAATTCTTACCAGCAGCTAAAGTAGCCTTTTTAACAGCATCAGGCATCTCTTTAGCCTTACCAGTACCAAGTCCAACTAATCCCTTTCTATTACCTACTACTACAGTAGCAGCAAATCTAAATTGTCTACCACCTTTAACAACTTTTGTAACTCTTCTAATTTCAATTACCTTATCCTCTAGATCAGATTTCGGTTTAGAAGCTTTATTATTTCTAGGTCTTTTCTTATCAAACTTATGATTCTTAACATCAGATTTTTTTTCTGTTTTCTTAACTTCAACATTTTCAATCTTTTTATTTTCTTCCATATTATTTCCTCCTCTGTTCTAGAATTTTAATCCGCCCTCACGCGCAGCATCTGCTAAAGCCTTAACGCGTCCATGATAAAGGTATCCACCTCTATCAAAAACTACAGTATCAATCTTAGCTTTCTTAGCCCTTTTAGCAATCTCAGTACCAATTACCTTAGCAGCCTCAACATTACCACCATTCTTAAGATTTAACTCTTTTTCAAGTGAAGAAGCACTAGCTAAAGTAACACCCTTAACATCATCAATAATTTGAGCTTCAATATTAGCATTAGATCTAAATACACATAGTCTAGGTCTTTGACTAGTACCAGATAAATTCTCTCTGATTCTAGTATGTCTTACTTTTCTCATTTCATTTCTTGAAACTTTCTTTATCATACCTAAGTCTCCTCCTATTTATTATTTAGAAGCTTTCTTTCCTTCTTTACGACGAATAACCTCACCTTTGTACTTAATACCCTTACCCTTATAAGGTTCTGGTTTTCTAATCTTTCTTACATTAGCAGAAAATTCGCCAACTTTCTCTTTATCAATACCTGATACTTCAATCTCAGTATTAGATATTCCAGTTACAGTAATTCCATTAGGAACCTCCATAACTACAGGATGAGAATACCCTGCTGATACAGTAAGTTTACTACCTTGTACATTAAACTTATAACCTACACCAACAATTTCTAATCCCTTTTTATAACCCTCACTAACACCAATAATCATATTTCTAATATTAGCATTAGTAGTACCATGCATAGCATGAGTAAATTTATCATCTTTTAACATTTCAACTACTACAGTATTATCATTAACCTTAACAGAAATATTCTTAACTAATTCTAAATTAAGTTCCCCTTTAGGTCCTTTAACTGTAACAACATTATTATCTACACTAACATTAACATTCTCTGGAATACTTAAAACTCTCTTACCAATACGGCTCATTATCTCACCTTACCAAATATAAGCAATTACTTCTCCACCTAAAGATAACTTTCTAGCTTCCTTATCAGTCATAATACCTTTAGATGTAGATATAATAGCAATACCAAGCCCATTAAGTACAGTAGGAAGTTCATCTTTTCCAGCATATACTCTAAGACCAGGTTTAGATATTCTCTTAAGTCCAGTAATTACTCTTTCTTTATTTTTATATTTTAATGTTAATGTAATATTTTTTTGAACTGTATCACCATCAATAGTATAATCTTCAATAAATCCTTCATCTTTTAAAATCTTAGCAATTTCCTCTTTTACTTTAGATGCAGGAATTACACAAGAAGAAGCCCTATTTTGATTAGCATTACGAATTCTTGTAAGCATATCTGCGATTGGATCTGTCATTATAAATCCCTCCTTCTTTTATTTACTCAAGTTCTACCAACTTGATTTCTTTACACCGGGTATTTGACCCTTATATGCAAGTTCTCTAAAACAAATACGACAAATACCATATTTCTTTAGTACAGCATGTGGTCTTCCACAAATTTTACATCTAGTATATTTACGAACCTTAAACTTAGGTTCTCTTTCTGATTTAACAATCATTGATTTTCTTGCCATCTTATTATTCCTCCATTATTTCCTAAAAGGAACTCCAAGTTCACTTAATAAATCATAAGCTTCTTCATTAGTTTTAGCAGTAGTTACGATAACAATATCCATACCTCTTACCTTTTCTACCTCATCAAATTTAATCTCAGGGAAAATAATCTGCTCTTTAATACCAATAGTATAATTTCCTCTACCATCAAAACTCTTAGGAGATAATCCTCTAAAATCTCTTACTCTAGGTAAACTAATACTAATTAACTTATCTAAGAAATTATACATATTCTCTCCTCGTAAAGTTACCTTACAACCAATCTTATGTCCCTCTCTTACTTTGAATGAAGCTATTGATTTTTTAGCTGTAGTCTCTACTGCCTTTAAACCAGTAATATTTTCAAGCTCTCTTACAGCATTTTCTAAGTTTTTAGAATTAACAGTAGCATCTCCCACTCCCATATTCACAACAATCTTCTCAATCTTTGGAACTAACATTGGAGTAGAATAACCATGTTTTTTAGTTAAACTTGGAACAACTTCTTTATTATATTTTTCTCTTAGGCGGTTCATACTTCGCCCTCCTTCCAAATTATCCGAACATTTTTAGGATTGTTCCTATCCATCTTAGCTAATTTTCTCATTAGACTTTTTAGAAATTCTAACTTTATTGCCTTTACTATCTTTATCAATTTTTACTTTTGTAGGCTTTTTAGTCTTAGGGTCCACTAACATAACATTAGACCTATGAATAGGAGCTTCAGTCTCAATAATCTCCCCATTACCATTATTATTTTTAGGTTTTAAATGTTTCTTAACAATATTAACACCCTCAACAATAACTCTTTCATCTAATATTTTAGTAATCTTTCCTTCTTTTCCCTTATTGGAACCAGATACCACTACTACTTTATCGCCTGTTTTAAGTTTCTTCATAATTCCTCCTTAAATCTATAGCACATCTTTTGCTAAACTTACAATCTTAGTAAAATCCTTATCTCTAAGTTCGCGTGCTACTGGTCCTAAAATTCTAGTACCTACTGGACTCTTATCATCTTTGATAATAACACAAGCATTATCATCAAATCTAATATAACTACCGTCATCTCTTCTAACTCCTCTTTTAGTTCTTACTATAACAGCCTTAACAACCTTGCCTTTCTTTATAGTACCATTAGGAGTAGCTTTCTTTACTGTAGCAACAACTATATCTCCAATATTACCAGTTTTAACTTTACTTCCACCTAGAACTCTAATTACTAATACTTCACGAGCTCCACAGTTATCTGCGACTTTAAGACGCGTTTCTTGTTGTACCATATTATTTCCTCCTTCCAACTAAAGAGCTTATAGAATAACAGCTTTCTCTATTACTTCTACTAAAGTATATCTCTTTGTTTTAGATAATGGTCTAGTTTGGGCTAAGCGAACTTTATCACCAACATGAGCAATATTATTTTCATCATGAGCAGCATATTTCTTAGAATACTTAACTCTTTTTCCATATAATGGATGTTTCCTATAAGTTTCAACTTTAACAGTAATTGTTTTATCAGCCTTATCAGATACAACAACACCAATTAACTCTTTTCTCTCTTTCATGTTTACACCTCACTTACCCTTCTCTTCTCTCATTAAGAATAGTTTTAATCCTAGCTACTTCTTTTCTAAGCTCATTAATTCTAGAAGGTTTCTCTAAAACACCAGTAGCCTTCTGCATTCTTAAACTGAAAAGTTCTTCTTTACACTCTAAAATTTTCTTATTTAATTCTTCTGTGGTTAAACCTCTAAGTTCATTAGTCTTCATTTAATTCACCACTTTCTTTTTTTACAAATTTGCATTTAATAGGTAACTTATGTGAAGCAAGCCTAAGTGCTTCTCTAGCAATAGCTTCCTCAACACCATCAATTTCAAACATAATTTTACCCTCTTTAACAACTGCTACCCAAACTTCAGGATTACCTTTACCTTTACCTTGTCTTGTTTCAAGAGGTTTCTTAGTAAGTGATAAATTTGGGAATATATTAATCCAAACTTTACCACCTCTCTTCATATATCTAGTCATAGCTATTCTGGCAGCTTCTATCTGATTAGCAGTAATCCAAGCTCCCTCTTTAGCCATTAATCCATAACTACCAAAGTGTAACTCAGTATTGCCTTTAGCTTTTCCCTCATAAGGCAAACGAAAAGTTTTTCTATGTTTAGTTCTTTTTGGCATCAACATGAGAATTACCTCCCTTACTTAGTATTTCTCCCTTATAGATCCATACCTTTACACCAATCTTACCATAAGTAGTATCAGCTTCTGCTGTAGCATAATCAATATCTGCTCTTAGAGTATGAAGTGGAATAGTACCCTCACTATAACCCTCTCCTCTAGCAATATCAGCACCACCAAGACGACCTGATACTAAAGTTTTAATACCCTTTGCTCCTGCTTTCATAGTATTTCTAATTGCTTTCTTTTGTGCAACTCTAAATGAAACTCTATTCTCAATCTGATGAGCAATATTTTGTGCAACTAGTTCTGCTACCATATCAGGATTCTTTATTTCAACAACAGAAATCTGAACATCTTCACAAGCTAGCTTAGACACTTCTTTTTTAATTTTTTCTATTTCAACACCACTTTGACCAATAATTAATCCGGGTTTAGCAGCATAAACAAAGATTTCACATCTTTTAGCATTTCTTTCAATAAGAATCTTAGAAATACCAGCATTCTTAAACTTCTTATTCAAATACTTACGAATCTTATAATCATTGCTTAAATATTTAGCAAAATCTTTCTCAGCATACCATTTAGATTCCCAGTCTTTATTGATACCAATTCTAAGTCCTGTTGGACTAACTTTTTGTCCCATAAAGGCCTCCTCCTTCTACTATTTTTCAGCCACTACTACAGTTATGTGGCTTGTTTTATGATCGTTTCTACCTGTACGACCTCTTGAATCAAATTTAATTCTTTTAATTACTAATGCTTCATCAACATAGCATGTCTTAACATAAAGTTCATCCTCATTCATGTTAAAATTATTAACAGCATTCGCAATAGCACTTTCTAATACTTTAGAAATAACTCTAGATGCCCTTTGTGGCTGATTAGCAAGAATAGCTCTTGCTTCATCAACACTCTTACCTCTTATTAAATCAATAACAAGTCTTGTCTTTCTAGGAGATATTCTAACTGTCTTAGCTATAGCTCTAGCTTCAATATTTTTCATATCTAATTCCTCCCTCTAAGAAAACTATTTTTTGTCTTGACCATGTCCGCCAAACTTTCTAGTAGGAGAAAATTCTCCTAATTTATGTCCAACCATATCTTCAGTTACATATACAGGAATAAACTCCTTACCATTATGAACTGCAAAAGTATGACCAATAAATTCAGGAAAGATTGTTGAACGACGCGACCAAGTTTTAATAACTTCTTTCTTACCAGATTCATTTAATGCTCTTACTCTTTTTAATAATCTATCAAAGACATAAGGTCCTTTCTTAATACTTCTAGCCATTTTAATCTTCCTTTCTTTATTTCTTACGACGAGTCACGATATATTTATCTGACTGTTTCTTATTTTTTCTAGTCTTGTATCCTAATGCTGGTTTACCCCAAGGTGTCATT
>CAYYXX010000028.1:0-11242 GCA_964475905.1 uncultured Clostridium sp.
TATATAAAAAATACTATATAAATATTATCAAAATAGTTTACTTGTGATACGGTTCTCCGTACCTTACTCTACGGAGCTAAATTTTATTTTTCTATAATTTTTATTAAAGGATTATTTTTAAGCTCATTTAATAGTTGTGCTAAATCTCTTAGATTTATAGGTGTTAATTTTAATTTTCCTTCATTTAAATATTTTTTTGGATGATAATCCCTTATTATGCAAGGGTCTGATACATTATACTTTTTTACAAATTCATTAGCTACTTTACATGCATCAATTACTCTATCTGAAATTAGTGCTTGAAATTCTATAAATATTGTTGCTAAATTTAAATTCATATCCTTCACCATCTTCAATATATCTACTTCATCATCCATATTTTCTAAATCACCTTTTACTCTTTTCCATTTTTTAAATTCTAGTAAATGTTCTTTATGACATATTACTTTACTTGTTTCAAAATCTATTTTATGTGTATCAAATGGCATATCATAATGGATTATGTAATTTCTTAATATTGCAAGGAATCTATACTCCAATTTATTATCATATAAATCATTACATATAGTTTGAAATTCTTTAACTTTATCTTTACTAAGTTTCGATAGATTCTTTTCTATAACATCTATATACATACCAAAAGATGAACAATAATTAAATATTGCTTTATTTACTTCCATTACAAGATAATCTGATTCTATTTTATTACTAATGATATATTTAGCATCTCCTGACATCTTCATTATTCTTATAAAATCATTTGCATTTTCAATAGTCATTTTATATATATTGTATATACTCTTATTTATACACGTTATATTAAGTTTTTCAAGCAACTCATCTACTTCATTTTCATCAAACTCAATATCCAATATAACTAGTTTTCGTATACCATTCTCACTTACTTCCCAATTGGCAATTCTATCCCTCATACTCACTTTCCCTCGCTAAATTTATATTCTTTTATTATATTACTAATCTTATATTTATACAATTCATTGCAAACAAATGGAAAAAGGATGAGTTACCTTGTTTATTTGGCAACTCATCCTTCTTCAAGTATGTTATTACATCATTATTTATTTGTATCTCTATGCTATCTATTTCTCTTTTCTTGTTCATTGTTATCTTAGAAATCAACAGATGTATCAATTGTTTCCTTTGTTGACTTGTCCCCATGCTTAGGAACACTTCTTTAAATCTAGTCATTACATCTCGAACTAGTTCATATGAAACAGGTTCTCCTTCTACAAGGTCAACATCTTGCTTTAGTTCTTGTTCTCTCAATTTTAATTTTTCTATATCATCATTTATTACTTTTATTCTTGTTGATAATTCACTTTTAGCAAGTATTCCATCTTCAAATAGTTCTAAGTTTTTATCTTTCTTTATATTTAGCTTTTCTATCTCTTTGTTTAGTTGTTCTATCTGATTTAATGTTGGTTTCAGTTTAGTAGACTTATTCTTATTTATGTTATCTACTACTTTTCTTAGAATTGATTCATTGTTTATTAGCTCTGAAACTTTATCTATTACATATGCATTAGCTTTTTCTACTCTTATTGAATTAGAGTTACATACTGCTGTTCCTTTATTCTTCCAATTACCACAACTATAGTACTCTAGTATAACTTTACTACCATCAGACTTTTTTCTAGTTGATCTACTAATTGTCATACCTGCTCCACATACTGGACATCTAAGAATCCCTGTTAAAGGTTGTTCACTATCATACACTTTATTATGCTTCTTACTTCTTTCTTTTAGTATTACTTGTACCTTATTCCACGTTTCCACGTCAATTATTGCTTCATGTTGTCCTTCTACTAGTATTGGATTTTCATTTATATTTTTCCTTCTTTTTTTACTCCAATCTTGTCTTACATTGAATCTTATTTTACCAATATACACTGGATTTTGGAGTATTGTCTTTACTGTATTTACTGCAAATTCATTTCCTCTTTTTGTTTTGTATCCCTCTTTATTTATCTTATTAACTATTGCTTTGTACCCATTTCCTTCACTATATAGTTTAAATATTTTTCTTACTGTATTTGCTTCGTTTTCATTTACTTTTAGTACTGTATTTTTTCTTTTTTTACCTTCATTAGGAATTTCTACAGAGTCATATCCTAGTACTATCCCACCATTCCATGATCCTTGTTTACTCCTTGCCACCATGCCAAGTTTAATATTGTCAGCTAAGCTCTCTCTTTCAAATTCACCTATTGCTCCCATTATGTTTAGTTGCAACTTTCCAGCTGGAGTTTCTGTTTCAAAATTCTCTGTTAGTGAGCGAAATGCTATGTTATGTTTATTCAGCAGTTCTACTATATTTAGTATATCTAAAAGTTTTCTACTTATCCTATTCAACTTCCAAACTATCACTAAATCAAACTTATTTTCAGTAGCATCATGTAGTAGTTGTTTTATTCCTGGTCTATTTGTTATATTCTTACCACTTATTCCTCTATCTTCATAAAGCTTATATATTTCATGCCCTTCCTGATTACAATATTCTGTTATCTTTACATTTTGCTCATCAATACTGTAACCTTCTTCAGCTTGCTCTACTGTTGATACCCTACAGTAGATTGCAATCCTTTTGCTTGCTTTCATCGTTACATCCTCCCAATATTTCATTATCTCTACTTAGTTGTTTTTGTATTATATTACTTAGTATTTGTATTATTTCATCAGCTTTTATTTGCTCTATTATCAATGTATCCATTCTAACCTCCACCATTTTTGATTTATACAGGAAATCGGCTTGTCCCGATTTCCCGTTATTTTTAAAATTTATACTTAAGATATATTAGAAATTCTTTCTATTATCCTATAAAAATATCTTACACACTCTTCTGGTTTCCATGTATTCATTATTTCTTCTAACTCCTCTAAACGTATCATTTTTACTATAATATACATTTTTTCTAACATTCTAAGATATTCATAGTATTCTTTTTCATGTTCATATTGCTCTTCATACATTTCATTTTCTTTTACACATTCATACAAATTATAATTTATAGAATATTTATTAATATCATATTTATTATTCATTATTTTATCTCCTATATATTTTAATTTCACGTGAAACTGAGTCCTTTGTTTTTGATTTATTGCATTCCAATCTATAATATCTATTTATATATTCTTTTATTACATTCATTGCCTAGGATGTGTTTAGCACATCCTAGACCTTATTATTAATTATTAGGTATTTTTATTACATATACATTAGTTTTCATTTCTGAATTCACTTTTCTTTTTCTAGTATTTCTATCCTTCTCATGGTCTAAATACCCATTTTTCTTAAGTTCTTTAAGTACTACTTTTTCATCTTCAAAGCCACCTTCTTTTATTATTTTTTCAAACTGCATTGGTACTATTTCTAATTCAGTATAGTCTTTTTTATTTGTTAGTCTTCCAACATAATCATTCGTTGTAATTTTTTCCAACTCATGCTTGAATTTAGATGGATTACTAGATATATATTCTTTAAGGTAGTCAATTATTGACTTATCAAAATTCCTATTTTTAATAGATGTTTTTTCTGCATTTACTAGTATGTTCATTATCTCTTTTTTATTCAACTTAATACCCAACATCTCTTCAAAAAGTATTGCTGTAGCTAATATTATTGCAAATTTATTTATCCTTCTATTACTAAACTCATCTATTACATTCTTATTTTTAAATATCTGTTTTATTTTAACTATACACTTCTCATATATATTTTTTATTTCATCTTTACCTTTTTCCATTACAAATTGGGCAAATTCAATACCTATATGACCATAGTTATTCATTATAGTTTGATTTATTCTTTCTGCATTTTTAGCATCTTTAGTCCAAACTAAATCATCAATTTCTAATACTCTTACTTGTATACCTGCATTCTTATTTGCAGATTTTACTAATGATTTTTCACCATTAGATAGTACAGTAGTTAGCCATGATTCTGTTTTTCTTATCTCTAAATTTTTATTAAGTCTATCCTTATCTGTACCATTCGTTATTCTATATATTACTTCTGTAAAATTATCTATTTTAGACATAGATAATTCATCAAATGCAATTGGTACACCATTTATGCCTGATATCTTTCTTATTAATGCATTATCTGTAGAATTATATGTTGTAAACAATCCTCTCTTTTTAACATCAGGGTATCCAAACATCGATATTGCCAATTTCATTGCTGTTGACTTTCCTATTGTAGAATTACCTGATATATGAACTATTTGTGTATCTAATGCTAGTTCCTCACCTATATATCCAATCAATACTGCTGATAAAGATATTACGCTAATTAGTTCTAATGGTGCATGACCTAAAACTTCTTGATTAAACATACTAAGCCAATTATCTTTAGTACCTTTAGGTTCTAATTCTAAATCACCTTTATAGATGGACTTACATCCTATACATTCATATAGTTTATATATTTCCTTATCCTCATATTTATCAAATCCTAGTTTTGAATGACTATAAAGTTTAAGTGCTGTTATTTCTTCATCTCTTAAATACATTGCTATATACTGTGCATTATGACTCATTACATCCATTCCAACTGCTTGATACTTAAGTAACTTTGATGGTGTTAGATAATCCGCCCTTTTTATGTCAATACTTCTCATAATTCCCATATCATCATAATCTATCGTGCCAACCTTTTCGTTAGTTTCTATATCTGTTTTTATAGAAGATATGCCGATTTCACGGCATATCTTCAACTGTTGATTACCATCTATTATATAGATTCCATCATTTCCTCTTTGTATATGTTCATTAATACGCATATTCAATCTCCTTATGATTACATTTTTCTATATATTATCTAGATCGTCATCGTCATCATTAAAAAAGTCTACATCCAAATCATCATCTTCATCATCAAACGTAAATCGACTATGTGTATTTTGTGGTTGTATATTTTCTTCTTCCTCTTCATACTCTTCTTGTAATGCTTCAATAGATTTAATATTTAAATAATTACCATTCCTTTCAATATGTACACCAAATTCGTATCTTAACATATCTTCTAAATATATTTCATCTTCTTTATCTCCGAATATTCCATCTATCATTTGATCCATAATACTTCCTACCATTGGTATTATAAAAGTTCCTTGTCTCCCACTTTCTAATTCTTTAAATACAAGTTTTATTAAATCAGCGCCATTTTTACTTTTTGTCTGTTTAGCTTCTTCTAAAACTAATTCCCAATACCCTTCACCTAAAGAGTTTTGTCTTCTTACTAATGTACGTTTTCCACTCGCATTTCTCATGTCTTTACTTCTTGATATCATAATTTATTCTCCTTTATGCTTAATTATTTTAGGGGTTATCCCCTTTCTTAATTACATATTATCAGTTTTAAGAGCATAAAAAAAAATGCAAAAAATAAGGTCTATTTTTTGCATCTTGTATTATTTTTTATTCCCAATATGATAATCTACTTATTAGTGATTTTATTTCTTCTCTCTCTATAGGGTTTTCTTCTTTTCTTGTAATTGCTATATCATTTATTAAACATAATGAATTAAAATCAAATTCATTATATCTTTTGCTCATATATTTAAGTATCTCTAGTTTATCTTCTATAAAGAGTTCTTCTTCTTTATACTTTTTCTTTTCTTGCCTAGTTAATTGTTTTGGATCTCTTGTATCACTTTTATAATCTGTATTAGGTGATAATATGTAATTTAAACTATTTTCTAGTTTACTAATAATATCTTTCTTTAATTTGTCAATTTCACATCTAACTTCATAATCAAAAATTTCTAGGAATTCTATTTTTTCCTCATCTTCTAATTCTAGATTATCTATGGCTTTTTTTAACTCCTTTGCACTTACATATTTTTTATTTGAAATTTTTAATAACGTTGATTCTCCATCTTTTAATAAATCATATATCTTTAATATACAACTTGCCTTTTCTTCTGGTATTAAGTATCTGTTTTTTTCAATCATATATTTTAGAACCATAGGCTTTATTGTTCTATTGAATCCATCCACATATTCCTTTATGTCTTTTTCTCCTACTTCTCCATCTTTTACATCTTTTACTCTATAATTATTATTTTTAATATCAATATCATAGCTTCTTTTCGCTAACTCCGATAAACTTATTTTCATATTAATAAAATATCTCCTAAAAAATTATTATTAATTAGTAGTAATTTTTTACAACTAATACTAATTAATAAATTATCACTTCTATATGTATTTATCAATGTTTCTTATTATCTTTTAATAATTTACTATTTATTTATACTTATTGGGGATTCTATTATATAGTGATTTATAGTCTA
Source organism: uncultured Clostridium sp. (assembly GCA_964475905.1). Classification (GTDB taxonomy): domain Bacteria; phylum Bacillota_I; class Bacilli_A; order RF39; family UBA660; genus CAG-302. The sequence continues at coordinate 6,321 of CAYYXX010000028.1, forward strand.
TTCCACTTGATTTAGATACCTTACTTGTTGCACTTTCTGCACTAAGATCTTCCTTTAGTATCATTAGAATTATTTCTGCTACTAGCATTACTATTTGTATCATTTATATCTCCTTTCTAAAACTTAAACATATATTGAATATTTATTATCACTTATTTAATATATCTTTTAAGCTTTCTACAAATACTTTTGAAAATATTTTTTCATTTATAGCCTTATCTATCAATTCCAACAAGTCTTTCTCTGGAAGGTCTAATGGTCTTGCAATCAACTGTTTTTTAGCCCTCATTGTATCCTTGAAAAATACCCATCTTATTTCTTCTTCCCCATCACCATCATTTACTATTATTCTTTCTATGCCATAAGCATATGTACCTTTATCTATTATTGATTGTTGTAATATGGTGCAATAGTCTGTTGCTTTTACTACTTTCTTACTCATCTATATTCTCTCCTTTTAGTTTCAAATTAATAGAAACGTGGATGTATATATCCACGTTTTCACGTTATTTTTCTCTTTATATTTACTCTTCTATATATGAGTATTTATAGTCAGTATCATTTATACTGAATGCATATTGTGGTTCTAAACCTAGTACTTCTTCTATATCATTAGATTCTAGTATTTGTTCAATAGCTTCCTCTTTTGTAGTTTCATTGACCCACATTTCAACAACATCATCTTTAGTAAATAGTGTGTCTACCCAAAACTCATCTTTTAGTCTTTCTTCTAATACTTCATTTGCATATTCTTTTAGATTACATCCCTCTTTATATATTAGACATTCTCCTATTTCTATATAGTCAACTATTTCTAGTTCTTCATAGTATTCACTAGCTTTATGTACCCTTATTTCTTCTATTTCTTCATTTATCCAACTAAATAGTTCTATTTCACCTTGTTTTAGTTTCCTATTTCTATTTTCTTTTATTACCTCTGATAGTTTATTTGTATTATTTATTAGATACGATTTAGTATCTTCATGTTTTACTTGTTCAAATATTTCTTCTATTTCATTTACTTCATATTCATTTATCTTATTGAACTTTTTTACTAAAGCATTCACTTCTGCATAGAAAAGTTGATTTATTATTGTTGATCTATGTTTTATCATTTTATTTATCTCCTTATTTCTAGTACTCATGACTAAACATTAGAGTACTATATTCTCCACTATCAATCATGTATAGTTTCATTTTCTCTTTTATATCTGTATTCTTTATTTTGTAAATAGACGTGATTTCGGGAATTTCTTGTTTATGTACCATTTCTACTAATCCTCTTCCTTTTGGAGTCAATTCAAAAATTTGTAGGTAGTCTTTCTCTTCTAGTTTTTCTACCAAATCCCACATTAATAGTTGTATGTCTATAGGTACTTGCTCTGCCACTTCTCTTGTTAAGTATCTTTCATTTGTAAACATCATGTACTTCCTCTCTATTCTTCAACTATTTTTATTAGCTTTTTATCACAAATTACTACTACTGAAAAATCACTTCCACACAAAAATAAAGCTGATATATAATCAACTCCTTCAATTTCATCTATGTATTCTGGTACCGTATTTTTTAGTAGATTTTCCTTTAGTTCTATTAGTCCTTCTTCATCAATTAATGCAACAAATCCTCCAAGTTGTTTTTCCGTTCTATCTTCACCATATTCTTCTACTAGAATCTTTACATTTTCTTTTATTACTTCTTTTACTTCAATAGGTAGTTCCCTTACTAGTTCTAAATCTTTCTCTTTCCAAATCTTAATTATCATTTTATTACCTCCTTTATTTTTGATATAAAAAAGAGATGTTGCTTTTCTGCAACATCTCTTCAAATACTTTATATATTCCTATAGAAATCATCTATCTAGCATAGATATTCTTCACTTTTATAATATATATTTATATTCTTATTTGTTTCAGATAAGATATTACTTTATTTACATATATAAATTTTAGTGCTAAAATTTTACTAAAATAGTTTTGTAAAGGGGAGCATTAGTTATGTCTAAGGGATCTAAAGATAAAAAATTTTCAAAATTACTAAAATCTGTTTTTTTAGAATTTTCTAATAATTTGAATTTATTAAATGACGATGAGGAAATATTAAAATTGAAGTATACTTATATAAATTTGATTATTAATTTATATAAAGAACAACTTCACTCATCTATAAACTTTAGATTAGAAGAGATGGATGGGGACTTAAATGAGCATTTTATAATTTATAAAGTTTTAGGTATACATGATGATGAACACATGATTATCGATAAATACCAAAATATAGGAAGATTTTTATTTAAATATGCAGGTGCTTTACTTGAGGATATTGCTAGAATTTCATTGGGAGGGGAAAAGATTAAATTTGAAAATTCAATTAGTTCTTCACCAAAAAAATTTGAAATAGATTGTTATACAGAAGATGATAATAAAGCTCATGAAATTAAGTGGAAAGATGCTACTACAGATGGAGATCATGATAAAAAAGAACATAATAAAATTAAAGCTATCATTAAAGAAGGTTATATACCTGTAAGAGTTATGTTCTTTATGCCTGAAAGAAAAAATGCTATAGATATTCAAAATAAAATCATATCTCTTTATGATAAATATGGAGAGGTATATGTAGGAAATGATGCTTTCCAATATATTAAAGATTATTCTAGTATAGATATAAAACAAGTCTTTGAAGAGTTTATAGAATCTCAAGATACTTTTATTAAATATGACTTAAAATAAGTAAAAACTTAACTTAAGTTTGGTTTTTATTTGATAATTTATACACAATTAATATAAATATATCTTAATTGAAACTACACTAAAAAGAACTATATTGAAAATACTGAATTATTTTTAATATAGTTCTTTTTACATTAATACTTTAATTTTTATTATTTTCAATATATTTATTAATACTTAAGTCATAACTATCTATAGTTAAAATTTCTATATCATCATCAATATCAACTAACATTTCATCATATAAAGCATTTTCTTTTTTTCTTATAAATATACATAGTTTACAACTTTTCTTTTTTGATGCTGATATTAATAATTTCATTGCATCTATTATATTTTCATTTTCCTTCTCTATCCTAACTGATATAGGAGCATCTTTATAATATTCTTTCAAGAATCCATCGATTCCTTTATTTCTTTGAACTGGGACAGCATTTATACTATTCAATATCTTCATATCTTCCTCAGTTTTATTTATATAAGAACTTTTTCCCTTTTTAATTAAATTAGATTCTGTTTTTATAGGATTTTCTAACCTAGCTTTAGCCAATTTAATTGCATCTTTAGATTTATCAATACCTATATAATTTCTTCCCATCAAATATGCTGCAATTAAGGTTGTACCTGATCCCATAAATGGATCTAATACAACATCCCCTTCATCTGTAGCTATAGAAATTATTTTTTCTAGTAATAAAATAGGTTTTTGAGTAGGGTAACCTACTCTTTCTGCTGCTTTTGGATTAAGGTATGGTATTTCCCATACATCTGATAATGGAACTCCCTTTTTAGCCTTTCCTATTACAACTTCTCCATTTTCATCTTTCTTATACTCAGATTTTCCATGTTCATTCTTAACCCTATCTTGTAATATTTGATCTATATTTGTAGTTTCTGAATAATCCTCATAGTGCGTATTAAATTTAAAATTTTTTGTTTTACTATAGAAGTAAATATTTTGATGATTATTTAATAATCCTTTCTTAGAATTTGACCATCTTTTATACTTCCATATTATTTCACTTTGAAAATTATTCATTCCAAAAACATTATCTAAGGCTATTCTTAAATGATGAGATGCGGCTTTATCACAATGTAAGAATATACTACCAGTATCTTTTAGTACTCTTTTACACTCATACAACCTATCCTCTATATATTTTCTATATTCATCTATTGATTCCCATTTATCATCGAATGAATATTCTTTTTCATTATCTTTCGTTTTTAGTTTTTGAACTGTCTGAGTAAAAAATGGAGGATCTAAGTAAATTAAATCTACACTGCCATCATTTATCTTTTTTAATTCATATAAACAATCTCCATTTAGTATCATGTCTCTCACCTTTCATTGTTTATTTTGTAAATTTTCGCTAGCTATTTCTTGAAATATAGATTTTAAATCTATTCCTGTTTCATATTTAATAAAATTCCATGCATCTTCCCCTGAATAATATTGACCTCCTATGTCATTATACAAAGATTTAAGTCTCTCTTGTATTTTTATAGCTTGACTTCTATTAGGTTCAAAAAACATTATTCTTACAGGTATATATCCTTTTTCTTTTATTACCTTTACTCTAGTATGCTCTTTATTTATATGATCTCCATCAGTAGTAGCATCTCTCCACTTTATCTCATATGCTATATTATTTACAAGACAATCTATCTCTACGTTTTTGGGTTTATGTGATATTGTATTTGGTATATTTATCTTTCTTGCATCAGGATATTTGTATTTGAAACACATTACTGCAGCTTCTTCTAGTAATGCTCCTGCATACTTAAAAAGAAAACGTCCTTTATTTTGATATATATCTATCATATTTCCTTCATTATCATCAACACCTAATACATTATACATCATATAGTGATCAGTATTATCTTCTTTCATTTCATTCATTCGTTCTAATACTTTTTTATTTAAGTTATTTTTATATTTATTTATTATTTCTTTTATTTCATCCTTTATATAATTCATGTTCATCCCCCAGTATTATAATTTATCTAATTATTATAACACATGGATGAATTTATTTATCACTTTTAAACAATTAATGGTTATTGAAATTTAATTCATTAATCAAATTATATTTTTTATTTTCATCACAAGCTCCGTTACTTGTGATACGGTTCACCATTATTAATTCTATAACTTCTATAAACTTGTTCTAATAAAATAAGTCTCATCA
>CAYYXX010000029.1:0-11209 GCA_964475905.1 uncultured Clostridium sp.
TATTGGCTTAATTAAGTGTTTTAAAAATTTTTCATTATTTTATCCTGAATATTTTACACAATTTACTATTTAATATAATCATCCTTAATCTTAACAATAACCTCTTTCAAATACTTACTAGTATAAGTACAACCACTAATAGTATCCAAATCATCAAGATTATCCTGCCCACTAATAATCTTATTCAAATAATCATTATCATATATCATTCCAATATAAGTCTCATGACTACTTAATATCTCAATACTAGTAATATCATCAAGCGTAAAAACAACTTTCAATTTCAAACTACCATTTCCCGCATAACCACGAGCCTTAACTACATAAGTAGTAATATCCTTACGCACATCCTTAGATAATATCTCATAAGTATCATCAAGAGGCTTCGTAATTATCCCTTTACCAATTATAAAAGAAGATAAAATACCTATACCAATAATAACTCCTATTAAAATACTACTAACCATTCTCCTATCAAATAACTTAACACTTAACTTATTAATAAATATAGTAATAACATTAACACAAAGAATAGACACTAAAACACCCTCAGGAAGAGGCGTCAAATACCTAATAACCATAGTAATAATTCCCATAAGAATACCACCAACAACCTGTCCTCTCCTACTAATAGGAGTCGTAACAGGATCAGTAGCCATAAATACTGCCCCAAAAAGTAGACCACCACTAAATAAATTAAATAACACAAACCATAATCCAATACCCTTAGTCAAACAAATAATCAAACTAATTAAACAAACAGAACCAACATAACAAACAGGAATTCTCCATTTAATTACCTTCTTATAAGTCAAATAAACAAAAGCCACTATACAAAGAAAACTACAAGTCTCTCCTACTGCACCCGGTATATTACCAAAAAAGAAATCAAGTAAATTACCATAAGGACTAACCAAATTATCATAGGTAGTAAGATAACCACTCGCCGTCAAATTAGTAAGAGCAGTTGCACTACTTACCGTATCAAGCTCATAAGGATTAAGATACCCCCCAGTCAAAGAAGAAAACACTATAGTAATAAATAAAGCTCCACATAAAGCTGGATTCAACTTATTCTTACCCAATCCTCCCATTAACACCTTAGACAAACTAGCTACAAAACTCCCAAAAATAACCAAATAAATAGGAGTATTAATAGGAATAACAAGAGCTAAAAACACTCCCGGTATTATAGCATAACTCTCCGTAAATAAATTATATAAACTTCTCTTTCTACCTCTAATATAATAATAAACATACTCCGTAAGAATCCCTGTCAAAGAAGACAAAACAACTAAAATAAGAGGTAAAAAAGCCCAATATAAATTACCATACCCCTTAACAATAGGATAAATACCATTCTTATAAGTAGAAAAAATAATAAAAGGAATCAAACAAATAAGTACCATATACATCATATCCGTAGTACTATTCTTACTCTTCAAAAAATTACCTCGTCTTACCTTAAACTCTCTCATTTATGACTCACCTTCTCTTTAGCAATATTTACAAACTCCTTAACTTCAATCTTAGAAGGACATATATAAGAACACAAAGAACACCCAATACACTTATCACACTGTAACTTTCTCAAATTATCCAAATTATCAATATTCTCCATAATAAGAACAGGCATAATATTACTAGGACAAACCAAAGTACATTTACCACACCTAATACAAGGCAAATTCTTCTCAAACTTATCATCAATAACCAAAATAGAAGTAACATCAGGAGTAATAACCACTTCATCCGTAGGCACACTAGTCCCCATCATTGGTCCTCCCACAACAAAAAGAGGATTCTTAATATTCTTATAACCATCTAAATTACTAATAACATCACTAGCTAAAGCCCCAATCTTAACCCGAACATTCTTCTTACTCTTAATACCCAAACCAGTAAAAGTAACAACTCTCTCAGTAAGTGGTCTATTATACTTAAACATCTCATAAATAGCATAAATAGTAGAAACATTATTAACAATAATCCCCTTTTCACTAGGATACTTATCATACTCAATACCCAAAGTATTCCTCACAACAAGTCTCTCCCATCCATTAGGAAAAGCATCATCAACAAGTTTCAAACTTATATTAGGATAAGTCTTAATATATTTATTAATCGCTCTAATAGACTTAACATCATTACTCTTAACTACAATAATCCCCCTAGGAATATCCATAACTTCAAGTATATTATCAATAGCCTCTAAAATACAATCAGCATAATTAAAAGTAACAGCCTTATCACAAGAAACAAAAGGTTCACATTCAACAGCATTAACAAGTAAACACTTAATATTATCCATACTATACTTCAAAAAAGTTGGATACCCTGCTCCACCAAGTCCAGATATACCATTATCTCTCAAATCACCAATAAACATCTCCTTAGTATAATTAGCCATATTCTTCTTTCTTAACATACTCTTCTCATACTTCTCTTTAAAATCATTCTCAATTACTACACACTTAATCTTCTTACCACTACTAATAACCTTATTACTACCACATACTGCATAACCAGAAACAGAACTATGTATTTTAAAATTATTACTCTTATTAACTCCTACTACCTGTCCCTTATATACATAATCCCCCTCTTTAACCAAATAATCATAACAATTACCATATTTATTTTCAAGAGGTATATAAATAAGTTCCGGCTTCGTATACATCTCAATATTATAATTAATCTTATTACTACTATCAATCTTCAATGGTTTATTCATATCTATTCTCCTTTATGTTAATAATAACATAAATAAAAAAAAAAATAAATAAATATATATAATTATTCCCCAAAAAAGAAACCAAAGGCCAAAAAAGTAAAAAAAATATCTTGGAAAGAAGAAGAATTTGAAAAAGAAGCAGATCTATGGGGACTATCAAAAGAAGATAGAAGAACTGCCAAAGAAGAAAGAATGTCTCCTGCTGATTTCATTGAAGCCGAAGAAAGAGATGATGATGAACTATTTACAGACGAATGGGAAGAATAAGTATATTTTCAATATTACCATTTATATAAATAAAAAGCCTTGCATTGCAAGGCTTTATAATCTAAATGGTCGGGAAGACAGGATTTGAACCTGCGACCTCTACGTCCCAAGCGTAGCGCTCTACCAAGCTAAGCTACTTCCCGAAATGGTGGAGAATGAGGGACTCGAACCCTTGACCCTCTGCGTGCAAGGCAGATGCTCTAGCCAACTGAGCTAATTCCCCAAGGACAATATAAATTATACCAATAATTTATATTGTTGTCAATACCTTTAAAATAATTTATCTAGTTTCATATACACTAACTTGTTTTCTATCCTTACCAAGTCTAGAATACTTAACATATCCTGATATCTTCGCAAATAAAGTATCATCAGTACCTCTACCAACATTAGTACCAGGATGAATTTTAGTTCCTCTTTGACGATATATAATAGAACCAGCAGTTACATATTCACCATCTGAAGCTTTAGCCCCAAGTCTTCTACCAGCAGAATCTCTCCCATTACTAGTAGAAGATTGACCCTTCTTATGAGCAAATAATTGTATATTAAATTCCATTAATCTATTCATTATTTTCCTCCCTTATTTGTATATTTTTAGGATATACTCTTTCTAATTCATACAAATTAGATACCATTACATTAATAATTTTACTAATCACTTCATCATATACCAATATATCAATACTAAGACCATCCCTATCCTCATAAATAAGTGAATTCTCATTTATAGATAAACAAGCATTAACCGAAGTAATTACTGTACTGCTAACAGAAGCACATACAATATCTTTACCAAAATTATCATAATTAGCATGTCCCTTAATAATAATTTTTTTATAATAATTATTACTTTTAGCTAGTTTTACTTTAATCATAAAACCACCTATTTAATTTTTTTAATTTCAACTTTAGTATATGGTTGTCTATGACCCTTTTTAACTCTAGTAGATCTCTTATTAGGCTTATATCTAAATACAGTTATTTTCTTTTGCTTACCCTGTTTTACAATAACTCCCTCTACTTTAGCAGAAACATAAGGATTACCTACAACACCATCAGCCATAAGAACTTTATCAAAAACAACTTTATCCCCCTCAGCACCATCAAGCTTTTCAACATAAATAAATGATCCCTCAGATACATAATATTGTTTTCCACCAGTTTCAATAATTGCTTTCATCTCATTACCTCCTTTATATATTTTTAAGACACACTCTTAAGGTGTCATAAATGAACTTATAACCTTTTCAATGTGGTTGAGAATATTCAACATGGCGTCTTCAAAACAATATAATTCTATCATAAATATCCCATTAAGTCAAACAAATTAAGGCCTTTTCTCCAAAAAAAATTTAATATACTCCTCCTCCTCAATCAAAACCCCATTCTTATCAAAAATATGATATCTATTTTTATACATCTTATTCTTATCTCTAATAATTTTCTTTTTCTTATAATTAAACCTATATAAATACCTTTCCAAAATAAATCTATTATAAATAAAAGAAATATCCCTATAAAACTTATATATATTTTGCATTAAAATACCAATAGTAATAAGTAAACTATAATTCCTCTCATAACTATTACTAAAAAGAAAACAAACAATAACAATAAAAGAAATAAATACAGTCATATAATTAGAAGTATTAAAACAAAAAAACTTAGATAATAACAAATTAACAATCTTAGCCCCATCCAAAGGATAAATAGGAAGTAAATTAAAAATAAGCATACTAGTATTATATAAATAAAACAAATTATAAATATATTCTCTTACCAAACCAATCCTATATAAAATAAAAATAAAACCAAAAAACATATACTGCATAATAACCCCAGAAATAGCAATAAGTAAATCCTTTTCAATCCTAGTATTAATCCTACTATTTAACTTAGTAAGCCCACCATACGGATATATAACAATCCTATCAATATCATATAATAACAACTTAGCCATAACAACATGTCCCATCTCATGAATAATAATAAGTGAAGAAAAAATAAGTAAATTAGAAAAATGACCAGTTATAACAAGCCCAAAAGCCACTATTACATAAGTATAATGAAACTCTAACCTACTTAATATATTCCTCATAATTCAAAAAAGTATCACCCTTACTAAAAACCAAATATAAATTATCCGATACCTCTCCTACTAAAGAACCCCTCTCAACATAATCATATAACTTCAAAGAAGTACTAGATATATTACCATACCAATTATATACCCCATCCAAATCCTCAATTATAATAACCGACCCATACCCCTCCTTATCACCTACAAAAACAACCATTCCCTCTCGCAAAGCAGGAACCAAATAATTACTAGATACCTCCAACTTAACCCCATCCAAATATATACTACAATCAGTATACTTCAAACTCTCATTAAAAACCTTTTCCGTATCAATATCATTCTTAATAGGTAATATCCCACCTAAATACTTATTATATAACTTTTTAAACTTAGTAAAAGAAATATCCTCACTATATAAATAATTAACTACTTTCTCTTTAACCACATCACTTTCCTTACATACAATAGCCAAAGACAAAAATAATATTCCCACAATAAATACCCTAATACACACTTTCCTTATAAATAAAAAACAACTCTTCTTCTTCCCATCATTAAAAGATCTATTCCTATTAATAATATCCATATACTTCTTCTTATCAAAATCATTCATAGTATCACCAATAAAATATATGAACAAAATAAAAAAAAAGAAGTTATTTCTTCATAACCCTCTTCTTAGACATATCCAAAACCCCATCTCTAGTAGTAGAAATAACCTCAGTCCTATCAAAATACAACTCTTTCTCATAATCATTCAAATCATCATAAAGATAAAACAATGACCACTTAATACAAGTATCATGATAAGTAGGAGGTAAAAAACTAAAAAATATCCCCTCACTATTCCTATGAAGCATCTTAGGCTCACAAGACATATTCCTAATCTCATCTCTAGATAAATTATCTATAACTCTACTACCAGTATCATCAAAAACTCTCTTTACCAAAGGAATTACCCTTATATCAAATATATCTTTCAAATAACACCATTCCTTTCTCTATTTCAAATACCGAACTATAATTTCAGAATCAAAATCATTATCAAAAAACAAACTTCTCAAATCCCTCTTATTATAAACCAAAGATAAAGACTTATTCTCTATATACACTTTAATTATATTATCAAATTCCATAATTATTCTATCAACATACTCACTTTTCTTTCTCTCAATATCCTCCCTAGTAAGAGAAATATTAGTATTCTTATCAATAACAATCTGCCCACTAGAAATAAGTAAATCCTCTTCAAATATCTTTTCAGCAATATACCTCTTAGTATAATTATATTTATTCAAAAAGTCATCATTAGAAAGTACCCTCTCAGTAAGTAAATCAATATTAGTAGTAATTACATAGTGCATCTTATCATTATTAAAAATATCACTATCCAAATCAAAATCCAATTCATAATAAATAGATAAAATAGCATTATTAACCTGCATCTTAATAGTACTATTAACAGTATTAGCATAATCCGTCCCATTACTTAATAATTCATCATAATAACCACCAATATAACTAATAAGTTCTTCTTCCTCCAAAATAAAATCACTTATACTCTCACTACTCAAATTCTTCAAATTAACCTTAGACACATTAATCTTATCATAAACATCACTATAATCACTAAAAACAACTGCTACCGTATCAACATAATCCTTAACATCATAATTAACAACATTCTTATTAGAATTAGAATCCCCCATTCCCTGATAATCAAATAACTTATATAAACCCAAACCACATAGTAATAAAAATATAGCACTAAATATTACTAATAATTTACTAGTCTTCTCACTCATAACATTCATAATACTACCCTCTTTCAAATATATTGTACCATGTATAAAAAAAAACTACAACAAAAAAAAGATAACATAATGTCATCTTTACATATTATTAATTACTCTTCTCAGAAGCTTTTGCTTTTTTAGGAGCTATATCTTCAGTATTTACCACTTTCTTAGAAGTATCTGCTCCCTTATAAAATCCACACTTAGTACATGCCCTATGAGGTCTAATCATAGCACCACAATTAGTACACGCAACTAAACCATTAGCAGTAATCTTATAATGAGTTCTTCTCATATTTCTTCTAGTCTTACTTACTTTTCTAAATGGAACTGCCATCTTTCTTCACTCCTTCCTTAAAATAATTCTTTTAGACTACTTAAAGGATTATTCTCACTTTTAACATCATCCTCACTAATTAGTCTCCAACCATCCCCCTCAAGTCTTAAATCAACATTCTTATCATTAATAGCCTTAAGAGGAACCTCCACAAGAATATTTTGCCACAAATCTAAAGTAATATCAATAGTTTTTTGAAAATTTATTCTCGTTTCATCAATTTTTTCTTCAATATCACTAGTAAAATCATATACATAATCTTCTAAAGTTATATCATCAGGTAACACCATTATTCCATTAATAACACCACTAAGCAAATAAGTATCATCAATTAACCTCTCAATACAACCTCTAAAATGAACATTACTTAATCTTCTAATAGAACTAGTTTTTAACAAATCATCACCAACAATAAAATCACTATCCATTTTTATTTTCTTCCCATTAACAACAAGATCAAATAACTCAATTACCATAAAATTTCACCTGCCTAATAATTATATAATATTTTTAACAAAATAGCAACCTTTTTAACATTTTTTCTCAAAGTACCTTTTTCTTCTTCTTTATATTCAAATAACAATCATACTCATCATCAAGTAACCCACTATTAAACTTAAGATAAAATATTCTCCTTAACGAATCATCAATTCTCTCTATACTAATTTTACCATCATTAACAAATCTATAAATAGTATTAAAAGCATCATCAATATCCATAGGCATAAAAACAAAATCATTACCACTCATAATACAATTATAATAAATATCATTAAAAGAAAAATACTTAGTTAACCCTTTCATCTTCAAAGAATCAGGCATAACAATCCCATTATACTTCATTTCATCCCTAAGTATACCATTAATAACCATATTAGATATACTAGACGGATAAGAATCAATCTTAGAAACAACAATATGACCAACCATCAACGCAGGAATCCCCATATTTATAGCCCCCTTAAAAGAAGCCAATTCCAACCTATCCAAATCCTCTCTCGAACTATCCAAAACAGGAAGATCAATATGCGAATCAACAGAAGTATTCCCATGACCGGGAAAATGCTTTCCAACAGAAATAATTTTCTCATCAGAAAGACCCCTAGCAAAAGCCAAAGATTTATCTAAAACCTCATCTTTCGTCCTCCCAAAAGCCCTATTACCAATCACCCTATTATCCCTATTAGAATAAACATCTAAAACTGGAGCCATATCCATATTAATACCAAGACCCCTAAGTCCTCTACCAATTATTCTTCCAATTCCATAAGCCTCATCACTATCAGTAATATCTAAAGCAGGCATAATACTATCAAAACCAACATTACTATTTAACCTCTGTACTCTACCACCCTCTTGATCAACACCAATAAACATCTTAATATAACTAATATCCATAATATCCTTAATAAACTTAAAAGTATTATTATAATCACTAATATTACTAGAAAATAATATAAAACCACCAGGCTTATACTTAGATAAAATCTTCTCAAACTCACTATTCATAGAAGTAATCTTCTCATTAACTTTCCTATAATCAATATATAATAACTGCCCAATCTTATCTTTTAAACTCATCTTATTAATCAAATATTCAATAAACACCCAATCCATAATATCCCCCAAAATAAAAAAAGTAATAATAACTACTCATCAATATTATCATTACTCTCTTTTTTTGTCAACACCTCTCTAGGCTTAGAACCATTCTGTGGTCCAATAATCCCCCTCTCTTCCAACAAATCAATTATTCTAGCAGCCCTATTATAACCAATACGATACTTTCTTTGAATAAGCGAAGCCGAAATCTTACCAAATTCCATAGCAAAATTAACAATATCATTATACAAAGGATCATCATACTCCTCTTTAGAAGCATAACCATCATCATACTTATCATTATCCCCATTCTCACTACCACTCTTATCAAGAGTAAGAGAATGATCATAATTAGCTTTCTGCTGTGAAATAGTATAATCCACTATCTTCTGAAGCTCCTCATCACTTACAAAAGCCCCCTGTATTCTAATAGGAATATTCTCCCCCATAGGCTTAAATAACATATCACCCTTACCAAGTAACTTCTCTGCCCCAGTCTGATCAAGAATAGTCCTAGAATCAATTGAAGAAGATACCGCAAACGAAATACGTGATGGAATATTAGCCTTTACAACACCAGTAATAACATCAGTAGACGGCCTTTGTGTCGCCACAATCAAATGAATACCAGCAGCCCTAGCCATCTGAGTAATTCTCATAATAGAATCCTCAACATCTTTAGCAGCCACTAACATCAAATCAGCAAGCTCATCTATTATAAAAACAATATAAGGCATCTTCACATAATCCGTATTAGTCTCACACATCTTATTATAAGAACTAATATTCTTACATTTAGTATCCTCAAAAATCTGATATCTCTTTTCCATTTCCACAACAATATTCTTAAGAGCAATCGAAGCTTTCTTAGGATCCGTAACTACCGGAGTAAGCAAATGCGGAACACCATTATACATAGAAAGCTCAACTTTCTTAGGATCAACCATCACCAACTTAACCTCATCAGGTCTAGTCCTCATAAGAATAGAAGCAATAACACAATTAATACATACCGACTTACCACTACCAGTAGCACCCGCTATCAAAAGATGCGGCGTAGCATTAATCTCTGCCCACTTAACAGTACCCATAATATCCTTACCAAGTCCTACAGCCAAAATACTCTTCTCATTAGGAGCAGGTAACTTAGATAATATCTCTCTAAAAGAAACAGCCGAATTAACCTTATTAGGAAGCTCAATACCAATAGTACTCTTACCCGGAATAGGAGCCTGTATCCTAACATCTTTAGCAGCCAAATTAAGTGCAATCTCTTTCTGAATAGACAAAAGCTTATTAACCTTAGTACCAGCTTTCAACTCAAGTTCATACTGCGTAACCGAAGGTCCAATATGACATTCTTTTATCTTCCCCGGAATATCAAAATCCAAAAGCACCTTCTCCAAAGTAACAATATTCTGTTTAACAGCCTCAACATTCTCCTTATCATTTAAAGCTTTAGGAGCTTTAAGCAAACTAATAGGAGGAAGCTTATAATTAAGATTAATCTCCAAAGCCGGCTCTTCTTCCACATTAGCACTTACCACTTCAGTAGCACTCTTAATAGGAACATCACTACTAACATCTTTCTCATTAATCTTATCAATATCCTTAGTAGAAGAAACAATTATCCTCTTATCATCACTATCATCACTATCCCCACTACTAACTTTCTCTTTATGAGTATGATTAACCTTAGGTAACTTAAATCTCTTAACCAAATCAATAAGACTAGTATTAAATAACAATATAGCCCCAATAACAATCAAAGTAATAATAACAATCTTCGTACCATCCCTAAATAAACTATAAAACAAATAAGTAAATAAAGCTCCTATCATACCTCCACCACTATTAGAAATATAATAACTCAAACTATCTACTAACCCCTTATTCGAAGAAGCATCAAAAGCCTTAAGTAAATTATCAAAAGTATCCGTAATAATCTTAACCCCATCACTAGTATTCAAAGTAATATATTTAACATGTAACAATATCAAAAAAGAAATAACAATAATATAAAAACCAATCCATCTTAAATTACCAAAATCAGGCATCTTCCTCTTCAAGATCAAATAACCCCCAAGCAAAAGTAACCCCATAAGTAAAAATATATAAATATTTCCCACTAAAAATATAGCAAACGCCCTAATAAAATTACCCGCAGGCCCATACGCACCAATTCCAATAATCGAAGCAAGAATAAGAATAATACCAATTACCTCATTACTATACTCAAATTTCTTTTTATCATCATCTTTTTTCTTCTTCTTTTTAGCCATAACATCAATCCTTTACTCGTATTAATTATAACATTTATACAAATAAAAGTAAATAATATAAATTTCCTTTACAAAAAATAAGTACCCTATTTCTAGTACTTATCAATC
>CAYYXX010000030.1:0-11040 GCA_964475905.1 uncultured Clostridium sp.
AATTTTCCCGCAAATGTTTAAAAAAATTTAAGACATTTTCCTAAAGTATTGACATTATAAAATTTATTTTATATCTTCAATATTTATAGTATATACTTCTTCATTATTTACTAAGAAAGATACTGATTCTAGATTATTATAGATATTATCCATAGATAAACTAATAGTATATATTACTTCTTCTAGAATATTCTTCTTATCTAGATCATTTAGTAATAATTCATTAAAATTTAAACTTAACTTATTATCTATTAATTCATAATTATTTAAAGTAGCATTAGTATTCAAATAACTCATTAAATTAGTTTGATATATAGGACTACTACCTAATTCTTTTATTATTACTCTTATAATATCTTCTTCACTACTATTTATATATTTAGTTACTGGTACATAGTATTTATCATTATTATAAGTACTAGTATAATAAGTAGTATAAGATAAAATATTATTTATAGTACTAAGATCATATATCTTATTAATACCATAAGTTTTATCTAAGATAGTAGGAATATTATTCTTACTATTAGGAAGTTTATTTAGTACTTCTCCTTCTACTTTTATTATTACTTTATCTATACCATCTATACTTGTCAAAGTATAGATGATAGCTTCAATCATCTTTTCTTCATCTTTTTCATTAACTTCTAATATCTCTTTAGAAAAATCAATAGTTAATATTTTATTATCTAGTACTATATCTTTTATACTTACATCAGGAGGTATTATACTTCTAAAACCATTAGGTATAATATTATTCTTAGAGCCTCCTATTACTAAGCCCTCTACTAAGTCTTTAGCTAAATCTACTCCTGTACACTTACAAGTAGCAATACTAGTTCTAGCTACATAATCATTAGTATCTACTAAATATATAGTACTTTCTAAATTATTATAAATATATTCAATATTATCGTTTTTTAAAGCAATTTCTTTTCTATTATCAGGTATTAAATAAATTACAAGAAGTAATATAATAGCGGTCGTAGACACTATTATTTTCTTAATAGACATTTTCTTTAACATCTTATCACCTAATAATATATATGTAATTATTATCTAATTATTCAGTTCAAAATATTTATTAACAACTTTTGAGGATATTCTCTTAGTAACAGAAGATTGACTTGAATTAGGAATACTAATATCAGGAGATACTACTACAATACTCATTTTAGGATTATCACTAGGTGAATATCCTACAAATGATGATGTTATTGTCTCAGTATCTACTTTATTATCTCCATCAGTATCTATAAAACTTTGACTAGTACCTGTCTTACCAGCAGAATATGTATAATTACCCATATAACCATATCCTAAACCACTTTGTACTACTTTATCAAAGCCCTCTTTTACTCTACTAATATATTTATCTTCTACTGATAGAGTTCCTAATACTGCAGTCTCAGCTTTATATTTTAGAGAACCAAACTTATCACCATTATCACTAGCATTATATACTTCTTTTAATAGATATGGTTTTAATCTCTTACCTCCATTAGCTATAGTATTTATATATTGGGATAATTGTATTGGTGTATAGGTATCATATTGTCCTATAGAGAAATCAAGTAAATGTCCCGGTAATTTACTACTACCCATATAACCTAAACTCTCTACTGGTAGATCAATACCTGTTTTAATACCAAGACCAAATTCTGCATACATATTTCGATATTTTTCAAAAGCAGATTCATCTAAAGATAAACTTTCATTATATTGATAATTACCTTTACCTACTTTTATTGCTATTTTATATTGATATACATTAGAAGAATACTGAAGAGCATATATATCATCAATATCTCCCATAGTTCTCCATGAACATTTAACTGGAGTATCTTTTATTTTTAAACATTCATCATATAAATGGGTACCTATATTTATTGCATTATATTTATATCCTACCATCATAGAAGCTCCTTTTACGACAGATCCGGGAGTAACTGGGAGAGTTACTACTCCCGGAGTATAATCTACTATATACTTTTCTCCATCTTTATCTAATACTTGTTTTCCACTCATAGCTAATATTTCTCCAGTATTAGGATCTGCTACTACTACAAATGATCTATTATAGTATTCAGTTCCTACTTCTCCTTTAGCATTATATACTTCATATTCTAATACTTCTTCTAAATACTTTTGCAAATTTATATCTATAGTTAATACTATATCATTACCTCTTTTTCCTTCACTTACTAATTCATAACTATTATCTGATAATAATCTATATTTAGCTTTAGTACCTTTTAAATATTCTTCATATTGATATTCTAAATATGATATACCTACTCTATCATCTAATGAATATCCTTTCTTTAAATATTCTTCAGCTAATTCTGATGGTATTCCTTGATTATTAGAAGATACACTACCTAATATACTTTTAAATGTATCTCCGTATAAATATACCCTCTCCCAATCAAGTTTAGTATTAAATCCTTTTAAATTATCTACATTCTCACTTATATAAGCATATTCTTCTTCTTTTACATCTTTATTCTTAATTACTTTCTCTGCATAAGAATATCCTTTATTCATAAGATAATATACATAAGCTGCTTCTTTATCTCTTTCATCAAAATCATTAATTTCTTCTATTCTTTCATATATTAATTCTTCTATATCACTATCTGATAATTTTCTTTTATTATATAGATCCCATTCTTTAGTAGTAATCTTACTTCTACATTCTTTATAATGTCCTTTATAATAAAAAGTTTTTAATCTATCATCATTTACTTTACTATAATCTATATCTATATTATCACTTATTAAATAAGCAAGTTCTATCTCTTCAGAAGTAGTAATATCTTTTCTCTTCTTATAATATATAGTCTTTATAGCTTCATTATCCACTAATAAATTATAATTTCTATCATATATTCTACCTCTAGGACTACTAGTACTCTCTATAGTCTTTTCAGTAGATATAGCTAATTTATCACTATAATAATCCTTTTTTAATACTTGAAGATAAAACATTCTACCTAATATTATTGTATATAAAATAAGTACTACTACTATTAGAATACTATATCTTTTATCTATTATTTCAGCTATATTTCTAGTTTCTTTCTCTTTCTTATTTATCTTTTTATTTTTCTTCTTTATTTCTTTCTTACTTTCTTTTTTACTAGGCTTATTTATTCTTCTTTTCATCTTAAATCTAATTCCTTTCCGCCTTTCTTGAGGCTTGTTTACAAGGCACACATAATTGCCACTTCATTTAATTTTTCAATTCTTTAATATTACATAAAACCAGTAATTGCTTAACATCTGCATAATCTCTTTGATTTCATATTAAACTTCCTTTCATCTATCTAAAATACTTTATAGGGGTTTTTAATTATCTTTTTCTGCTTCAGTAGTTCTACTATTAAATACTTCACATTGTTTTATCCCCCTTGTATAATATAAAAAGTAAGGAACTCCTAATAAATAGAGCTCCCTATATTCAAAGAATAGACTGATATGTTCTTCGAACTAAAAGTTCTTCACAATGCAATCAATTACATAACTTGATGTGCTTATGTATTAGCATAATTTGAATAGAAAGTTAAGCTACTTGCTATACTTTCTACAACTCTATTTTATGTATAATTTTAATTTTTATTGTTCTTATTTGTACTTTGTAGAATTTAGATAAATTTCATGCAATAGTTTTGCTACTCCTCTTTATTATTATATCATATTTATTATAAATATACATATATTTAATTAGGTGAATGTATGAATATTTATTTAATAACTGAGTATATAAAAAGACTCAAAAAAAGTGATATAATCTATTATGCAGAAAATCAAGGTATAACACTAGATAATGAAGAATTAGATATAATATATGATTATATAAAGAATAATTATAAAACTATAATATATGGTAATCCTAAAGAAATATTAGAAGAAATAAAATATAAAGTAAAGCCTATTACTTATAATAAAATAGAAAATTTATATATTAAATTCAAAGATAAAATAGATATATTTATGCAAAATATAAAATATTAGAGACTCACTTTTATGTGAGTCTATCTTTTCTTATATTATCTATAATTTCTTTATTTAATACTTTATTTCTAATCATAGCTATTTCATATTTATATGGAGGATATATTTTTTCTTTTGAGTTATCATCTTTAGTTATATAAGGTGTCTCTAATATTTTAGGAATATGGATAAGTCTATCGTTATAAATAACTTTAAGTAAATTATCAAAACCAATAGTACCAAAGCCAATATTTTCATGTCTATCTTTATGACTATTAATATTATTTTTACTATCATTAATATGAATACAACCTATTTTATCTATACCTATTATTTTATCAAATAAATTAAGTATATTATCAAAATTACTAATATCATAGCCTGCATCATTTAAATGACAAGTATCTAAGCATACTCCTATTTTATCTTTATATTTAACTTTATCTATAATAGAAGATAATTCTTCGAATGTTTTACCTATTTCATTTCCTTTACCTGCCATAGTCTCTAATAATATAGTTACATTATAATCATTATCTAATATTAAATTTAATCCCTTACTAATATTATTAATAGCTTCTTCTCTAGAACAATTAACAGCAGAACCCGGATGTAATACTAGGTATTTTATACCTAAAGTATTACATCTTTCTATCTCATTAATTAAAAAAGATACTGAAAAATCAAAGTTATTAAAATTAGCTAAATTAACTATATAAGGAGCATGTACTATTACCTTTTCTAAATCTATATTATTCTCTTTCATTAACTTATAGGCTTCAAGAGTAAGAGAATCTTCAATTAAACCTCTTTTAGTATTTTGAGGTGCTCCAGTATAAAACATAAATGTATTAGCATTATAACTAAGTGCTTCTTTGACACTTCCTAGTAATTGACTATCATTTTTAAATGATACATGACTACCTATTATTAAATCCATATCTATCACTTCCTCTTTATTATTATACTATAATTATTTAAAAAGAAAAAGAGGATTATTTCCTCTTAGCTACCAGTACTAGTTCTTGCCACTTTATTTCCATTAGACTCTTTAGTATAGCCATAAACACTATAACCAGAAACAGCAAATTTTCCACCATCTTTAGCTATTAAAATTACTTCTGCTCCTCCAGTATCCTTAATTCTAATAGCTGAGCAAGAACTTGCAGTAATATTAACTGTCCCATTTTCAGAAATTGGTGCGGTAGTAGCAGTTGTTTTCCCATCATAACCTTTTGTTAAAGCAAGATCATCTTCTTTTAACTCAAGTACATCTGCTAAAGTATCATTACTACTATTTTTTAAACTAGCAATACATTGCCAAGTGCCTGTAGCTGCTATTCCTTTCAATGCAACTCCGGGTGATAATAATTCTTGAGCCATACCAGTATCATAACTATTAGCAGTCTCACCAGCTAAATTCCATATACTATTTACTCTAGCATCAGATATAGTAGTGATAATTGTAGGTACAGTAACTACAACAATAATTGCAAGTATAACGATTACTGCTAATAACTCAATTAAAGTAAATCCTTTTCTATTTAATTTTTTCATTTTCATTCCTCCTCTATTTACAAATTAATCTTATCATAATTTTTTTTATTAGTCAATTACTTTACAATAAATATTTACATATTTATCATTATATTTTTTCTTTTTTATTAGTTTTAGATTATTATAATTATCTAATAGTATATCTGTACTATATTCTAATACTAATATTCCATTATTATATAATAATTCATATTTATTTACTAAATTAATTACTTCATTCATAATATTCATCTTATATGGAGCATCTACTAATATAATATTAAATTTAATATTATTATTTTTAAAATATAATAAAGCTTCTTTATAATCTTTATTTAATATTATACTTTTATTACTAATATTTAAACTATTTATATTTTTATTCAAATATTTCATTATTTCTTTACCATTATCTACAAAATAACACTTATTAGCTCCTAGTGATATAGCTTCTATACCTAGGCTACCTGTACCAGAGAATAGATCAAGTACTATACTATTATCTATATAATCTTGAATACTAGCAAACATAGATTCTTTTACTCTATCCATAGTAGGTCTAGTACCTAGAGTGTTATAGCCAAGTAATTTTCTTCCTTTTAATTTACCACTTATTACTCTCATTTATTACAACCTCTTATATTAGTATAACTTTTAAATCTTTTATTTATATCCATTATATAATAAAATAATTTATTATAATACTGCATATATTCTTTATATTCATCATAACTATTAATTTTTCTTTTAAGAGATATTTTTTCATAATCATCATTAGAGTTATTATATTTATTAATTAAATCTAATAACTCATTATTATTTTTTATTAACTCTTTATACTTATCTAAAGAATTAATTAAATCACTTTCTTCGAAAGTATTTATTAATTCTTTTGTTTTAGTTATTATTTCATCCATTATCTATATTTAAAACTCTTTTCCATTTCTCTTTTAATATCTCTTTCCTTAATAGTCTCTTTCTTATTATAATTTTTCTTACCCTTAGCTAATCCTATTAATACTTTAGCTCTATTTTTTACAAAATATATTTTAAGAGGTACTAGAGTATAACCCTCTATTTCTAATTTATCTCTTAGTTTTAATATTTCTTTTTTATGTAGTAATAGTTTTCTAGTTCTAGTCTCTTCATGATTAAAAATATTACCTTCTTTATAATGAGAAATATGGGTATTTAATAAATATATTTCATTATTTCTTATAATAGCATAGCTATCTTTTATATTAGCTTTACCCTCTCTAATAGATTTTATCTCAGTACCAGTAAGGACAATACCTGCTTCATAAGTATCTTCTATTTCATAATCATATCTTGCTTTTCTATTTAATATTTCCATCAAATCACCTATATATATTATATATTAATATTCTTATTTTAACAATAAGTAAATTATCTTGTACTTCTTTTTATTAATTTAGCATGTACTACTGTTCTTTCTGTATCGGAGTAGCAGGTACTTAATGTTAATATTTTATCTTCAATAGTTAAGGTAGTATTAAAATTATAGATACTTCTACCTGCTATTACATTTAAGAATTCTTCATAAGTAGAATCATTAGAGAATTCTGTTGTTATATAATAACTTTCTTCTGGTATCTTATATACAGAAAATATTTGCCACATAGTATTTTCTTCTTCTGTGGATATTCTTATAATATGATTATCTTTATTATTATACCATGATTCTTTTAATACTTTAGATAGAGATCCAAACATAGTTTTATCAAGTCTACTATGGGCATATAATATATTATTTTTATCTTTAAGACTACTATCATTTCTATAATCTAGAAATACCCAGCCTGCTTCATTATAGGTTTTATCAAAAGAATGATCTAAGTAATATACATTATCATTTGCTTTTA
The DNA here is from genome assembly GCA_964475905.1 of uncultured Clostridium sp. Lineage (GTDB taxonomy): Bacteria > Bacillota_I > Bacilli_A > RF39 > UBA660 > CAG-302. The sequence continues at coordinate 7,416 of CAYYXX010000030.1, forward strand.
CATAGGGATAATTGATATTGGTATTATTAACATTTATCCATCCTACGGTATCTTTATTTTTTTCTTTTAAACTATTTATATCTACATCAATTAAGGGGAACTTAATATAATACCAATAATCACTTACTTTATCTTCTGTTGGTTCTCCTACTAAAATAGTATTTTCATCATCTATCTTCTCTTCTACTTTTACTATTTCGTTTATTTCATTTACAACATCTTTAGTATTAGTATTATCTTTATACCATAATAGTATTTTAAATATACAGACTAGTATTATTATTATAAGTATTATAAATATTAATATCCAAACCCAACTTTTTATATCTCTTTTCTTCTTTTTTATTTCTTTATATTCATAACCTTTATTTATTTCATCTAATTCTTTATTAATATTAATATTCTTATTAATATTATAATATTTTTCATAATTATTAGAAGAATTATTATTCTCTATATATACATTATCATAATTACCAGCATGTCTAGGTGTATATTCTTCTTCTTTCTTATTCATAGTATCACCAAGATTATTGTACTAGATTTTTAGTCTATTGTAAAGATAATATTTCTATTTATTCTACTATCTTATATGGATTAGTTGAATTGCCACTACTAGTAGTATCTATATCTATATCTATGTCTAATGAAAGTGTAGGATAAATATTATAACTAATACCTGCTTCTGCTGTAGAAACACCACCACTTTCAGTGATATAATGACCCTTTGATGTGGTGTATGGGAGCATTGTCCAAGTATATCCAGTTATTACGCTGTGCATCCAGTTATTACTTGTACAACCTGTATTACTTCCCCAACTAGAAGTATTTACTGTACACTTACTTAAGTCGGTAGCATAGCCATAATCTGATAAATTTGGTATGGCTATCTTTCCTATCCATGAAGTAAGATAACCATTTCCAAAAGTTGCATTTGCTTCAGTACTATATACTCCATCTGCATACAAGACATTTGTTGTACTTTTTCCACCTATTCTCCATACTGAGTTAGAAATCATACTCCTAGTAGTATCATTTTTTATACTAATAGAGGTCATATCTAGAGTTTTGCTAGTATAAGCTGCTCCATTACTTGAATAATAAGTAACAGTAGTACTTCCATTATAATATTTTTCATTAAGTAGGTTTTTTATTGAAGACTCTTCCCACTTAGAACTATAACTAGTACCACCAGTATCATTATTCTTATCATAATCTAGGGCTAAAGATTCAATTGGGGTACTTCTAATTATTTTTACTTTACCATCAAAGACACCTATTATTCGCCATACTTCACAAGTATCAGCATTTTGATTAGAGTAATTGCTACAGTTAAAGTAGATATAGTTATTAGGATTAGATCCATAATATCTTATATTTCCAGCATTTATAGGAGTTGAGGCTTTACCTTTTCGATCGTTCATTAAGCTTACTGAAGTAGCTTGATTATAAGTAATACCGTTATTAACTGTAGTAGTTTTAGTAGCATTATTATATAAATTAATTATTCTCTTTGCTAGAGTATTATTATTATCAGGATTAATAGTAGTACCCTCAGGGACTATCTTAAATGGATTATTATAACTACCATTACTACTTGTACTTACTACTACATTTGTGCTTAGAGAAAGTGTAGGATAAATATAATAACTAATACCTGCTTCTGCTGTAGAAACACCACCACTTTCAGTGATATAATGACCCTTTGATGTGGTGTATGGGAGCATTGTCCAAGTATATCCAGTTATTACGCTGTGCATCCAGTTATTACTTGTACAACCTGTATTACTTCCCCAACTAGAAGTATTTACTGTACACTTACTTAAGTCGGTAGCATAGCCATAATCTGATAAATTTGGTATGGCTATCTTTCCTATCCATGAAGTAAGATAACCATTTCCAAAAGTTGCATTTGCTTCAGTACTATATACTCCATCTGCATACAAGACATTTGTTGTACTTTTTCCACCTATTCTCCATACTGAGTTAGAAATCATACTCCTAGTAGTATCATTTTTTATACTAATAGAGGTCATATCTAGAGTTTTGCTAGTATAAGCTGCTCCATTACTTGAATAATAAGTAACAGTAGTACTTCCATTATAATATTTTTCATTAAGTAGGTTTTTTATTGAAGACTCTTCCCACTTAGAACTATAACTAGTACCACCAGTATCATTATTCTTATCATAATCTAGGGCTAAAGATTCAATTGGGGTACTTCTAATTATTTTTACTTTACCATCAAAGACACCTATTATTCGCCATACTTCACAAGTATCAGCATTTTGATTAGAGTAATTGCTACAGTTAAAGTAGATATAGTTATTAACATCAGATCCGTAATATCTTATATTTCCAGCATTTAAAGGAGTTGAGGCTTTACCTTTTCGATCATTCATTAAACCTACTGAAGTAGCTTGATTATAAGTAATACCGTTATTAACCGTAGTAGTTTTACTAGCATTATTATATAAATTAATTATTCTCTTAGCTAGAGTGTTATTGTTATCAGGATTAATAGTAGTACCATTAGGGACTATCTTAAATGGATTATAATACTCACCATTACTATTTCCACTTACTACGATACTTGTATCTAATGAAAGCACGGGATAAATATAATAACTAATACCTGCTTCTGCTGTAGAAACACCACCACTTTCAGTGATATAATGACCCTTTGATGTGGTGTATGGGAGCATTGTCCAAGTATATCCAGTTATTACGCTGTGCATCCAGTTATTACTTGTACAACCTGTATTACTTCCCCAACTAGAAGTATTTACTGTACACTTACTTAAGTCGGTAGCATAGCCATAATCTGATAAATTTGGTATGGCTATCTTTCCTATCCATGAAGTAAGATAACCATTTCCAAAAGTTGCATTTGCTTCAGTACTATATACTCCATCTGCATACAAGACATTTGTTGTACTTTTTCCACCTATTCTCCATACTGAGTTAGAAATCATACTCCTAGTAGTATCATTTTTTATACTAATAGAGGTCATATCTAGAGTTTTGCTAGTATAAGCTGCTCCATTACTTGAATAATAAGTAACAGTAGTACTTCCATTATAATATTTTTCATTAAGTAGGTTTTTTATTGAAGACTCTTCCCACTTAGAACTATAACTAGTACCACCAGTATCATTATTCTTATCATAATCTAGGGCTAAAGATTCAATTGGGGTACTTCTAATTATTTTTACTTTACCATCAAAGACACCTATTATTCGCCATACTTCACAAGTATCAGCATTTTGATTAGAGTAATTGCTACAGTTAAAGTAGATATAGTTATTAACATCAGATCCGTAATATCTTATATTTCCTCCATCAATAGAAGTATTACTACTTCCTAGTCTATCATTCATTAAGCCTACTGAAGTGGCTAAGTTATAAGTAATACCATTAGCAGTAGTAGTAGTCTTACTACTATTATTATATAAATTAGTAATATAAGTAGCTAGATTAGAAGAAGCTATATTAACATCTTCAAATAAAATCATATTATCATTCTTAACAATGCCTTCTACACTAGATATTACTCCTACGGTAATAGTTATAGGACTACTACTATTGTTTTTTAGTTGTGCATATACTTTCTTAGTAGTATTAG
>CAYYXX010000031.1:0-10979 GCA_964475905.1 uncultured Clostridium sp.
ATTGGAATGCCAGTAGCGGTACCTGCTTTAAAAATCAAAATAATGCCACAGCAACATGTGATTTTACAACAACGGGACTAAAGAATACCGCCACAAGAAATCTAATATCAGAGAGTACTTGGTCATTATTAGGACATTATGATTCTGTAGAATATACAGATGTAATTTATAATTATGAAAGAACAACAGGTAGTGTATATACAGGAAGAAGTACATCATGGACAGGGAAAGTAGCCTTAGCGTATCCAAGTGATTATGGCTATGCTGCCGATTTAAGTCAGTGTAATCAAACATTAATTAATTATGATAATAGTACATGTACAAGTAATAACTGGATGAAAAATGTATTTACAAGTATTAGTTGGCTCTTAACCCCGAATTCGGGCTACTACTACTTTGTGTGGTATGTCGATTCGGACGGCGTTGCCTACAGCGACCTCAACGGCGCGTACGATGCTTTGGCGGTGGTGCCAGTCCTTTATCTAAATGCTGATCAAAAAATAGATGAAGGTAATATAGGTAGTAGTGATGATCCATATAGATTAGTAGTAGGTTAATAATACTGTGTCAATAAAATGTATAAATGCTTGAAAACAATAGAAAAATACATTATAATAAATATGGTGATGTAGATGGAAGATATAATAAAAAGAATATATGATTATTCATTAGAAGATATAATGGGACAAAGTTTTGGAAGATACTCTAAATATATTATACAAGATAGAGCTATTCCTGATGTTCGAGATGGTTTAAAACCAGTACAAAGAAGAATATTATATTCTATGTATAAAGAGCGAAATACTTATGATAAGCCTACTAAAAAGAGTGCTAATGCTGTAGGACTAGTTATGGCTAATTATCATCCACATGGAGATAGTTCAATATATGAAGCTATAGTTAGAATGAGTCAGTGGTGGAAAAATGAAGCTCCACTTATAGAAATGCAGGGAAATAATGGTTCGATAGATGGAGATAGTCCTGCTGCTTCCCGTTATACGGAAGCAAGACTATCTAAAATAGCAGGAGAGCTTCTTCGTGATATAGATAAAACGGGAATAGTACCAATGGCTCCGAATTATGATGATAGATTACTAGAACCAACTGTTCTTCCTAGTAGATTTCCTAATCTATTAGTAAATGGTACTACAGGAATAAGTGCTGGATATGCTACTAATATGCCTCCACATAATCTAGAAGAAGTAATAGATGGTGTAATATTTAGAATAGATAATCCTAATTCAAGACTAGATACTATTATGAATTATATAAAGGGACCTGACTTTCCAACTGGAGGTATAGCTCTTGGTATAGATGGAATTAAAAAAGCTTATGAAACTGGAAGAGGTAAAATATTTATAAGAGCTAAAGCTAGAATAGAGAAAAATAAAATAATAATAGATGAAATACCATATGAAGTAAATAAACAATTATTAGTAAAAAGAATGGATGAAATAAGACTAGATAAAAAAATAGATGGTATAGTAGAAGTAAGAGATGAATCAGATAAAGATGGATTACAAATAGCTATAGAGCTAAAAAAAGATGCTGATGCTAATAATATATTAAATTATTTTTATAAAAATACTGATCTTCAAATATCTTATAATTTTAATAATGTAGTAATTGTCAATAGGAGGCCTATGCAACTTGGCTTACTAGGAATATTAGATGCTTATATAGCTCATCAAAAAGAAATAGTATATAAGGGTACAGAATATGACTTAAAAACTGCTAAAGCTAGTTATCATATAATGGAGGGTTTAGTAAAAGCAATTTCTATCTTAGATGAAGTAATAGCTTTAATTAGAAGAAGTAAAAATAAAGCAGATGCTATAATAAATTTAGTAAAAGAATATGAATTTACGGAGAAACAAGCTGAAGCAATAGTAAATTTACAACTATATAGACTTACTAATACTGATGTAGTATTATTAGAAGAAGAGATGAAAAAACTAGAAGAGAAGATTAAACTATATGAAGAAATACTTACTAATCCAGAAAAATTAAATTCTGTTATAAAAAGTGATCTAAGGAATATTAAAAAAGAATATGCTGTTCCTAGAAAAACACAAATAAAAGAAGAACTAGAAGAAATAAAAATAGATACTACTAGAATGATTCCTAAAGAACAAGTAATAGTAGTGTTAACTAATGAGGGTTATATTAAAAAAGTACCAATGAGAAGTTATACAACTTCATCAGAAGAGATGTCAGCTTTAAAAGAGAAAGATTATATAACTGGTTTATATAATATAAATACGGTAGATGTTTTATTACTATTTACTAATTTAGGTAATTATTTATATTTACCAGTATATGAAATACCTGAAGTAAAATGGAAAGAATTAGGAAAACATATAAGTAATATTATAGAACTTAGTCCTGAAGAAAAAGTAATAGCGGGTATTCCTGTATATAACTTTGAAGAAGAAAAATATATAACTAGTTTTACTAAGAATGGAATGATAAAAAGAACAAGATTAAATGAATTTAAAGTACTAAGATATAGTAAACCAATAAAAATGATTAATCTAAAAGATAATGATGAATTAATTAATGTAACAATATCAGGATCTTCTAATGTATTTATAACAACTTCTAGTGGATATGGATTATGGTATGATATAGATGAAGTTCCAGTAGTAGGTATAAAAGCAGCGGGAGTTAAATCAATTAATCTAAAAGATGATTATGTAGTAAGTGGAACATTATTTGATGTAGCAAATGAATATTTAACTGTTTTAACAGATAAAGGTACTGCGAAAAGAACAAGACTTACAGAACTTGAGAAAGTATCAAGAGCTAAAAGAGGAATATTACTTATGAAAACAATAAAGAGTAATCCAAGTAAAATTATAAATTCTTATATAGAACCTATTAAAACACAAATAGCGGTAGTAAGTGATAGTTATAGTAAAATAGTAAAATTAACGGATATTGCTATAATGGATAGATATAGTAATGGATCATATATTATCAAAGATAAAATTAATTCTACATATAAAGTATGTGAAATGATAGATAGAGAAGAGCAAGTAAAAGAAGATATTAAAATAGAGAAAAAACAAATATCTCTAAATGAGATTGATGATGAATTATCTGCGATTGATAGTATTATTAATGATACTAAAGAATAGATTAAAATAGAGGTGAACTATGTTATATGTAAAAGATATAATAGAAATATGTGGTGGAATACTCTTATATGGAGATATAAATCTTCCGTTACATAATATTTCTAAAGATACTAGAACTATTCAAGAAAAAGATACTTATATTGGTATAAAAGGAGAAAAATATGATGGTAATATCTTCTACCAAGAAGCTCTTGATAAAGGGGCAAGTATTTGTATTTTAGATAATATAAGAAAAGAAGATATTTCTCTAAAATATCAAAATAAAACAATAGTTCTAGTAGAAGACTCTATAAAGGCATTAGGAGAACTAGCAAAATATAAAAGAAGTAAATATAATATTCCTGTAGTAGCAGTAACTGGTAGTGTAGGTAAAACATCAGTAAAAGAAATGATTGCAAATGCTTTAAGCACACAATATAAAGTATTAAAAACAGAAGCTAATTATAATAATCATATAGGTCTTCCTCTTACTATTTTAAAATTAACAGATGAAGAAATAATTGTATTAGAGATGGGAATGAATAATTTGGGAGAGATCTCTTATTTGACTAATATAGCTAGTCCGTCAGTAGCGGTAATTACTAATATTGGTACTGCTCATATAGGTAATCTAGGATCTAGAGAAAATATATTAAAAGCTAAATTAGAAATAGTAGAGAATTTATCTGGTCCATTAATTATAAATAATGATAATGATATGTTACATAATGCTATCAAAGAAATAAATAAAATGACTGAAGTAATAACTATTGGAATAGAAAATGAAAGTACTTATATGGCTGAAGATATAAAAGATAATATATTTTATATAGAAAATAATAAAATAGAGTCTCCTATTAAAAGTAAAGCATTTATATATAATAGTTTAATTACTTATGCTGTAAGTAAATATTATAATATAGATCCTAAAAATATTGCTAAAGCTATAAAAAATACTAAACAAGTATCAAATAGATTAGAATATAAAAGAACTAAAGATGGTATAACTATAATAGATGATACATATAATTCTTCTTTAGATGCTATAAAATCATCTTTGGAAATACTAAGTAAAGAGAGGGCTAAAAGAAAAGTAGCAGTACTAGGAGATATATTAGAAGTAGGAGAATATAATAAAAAGATACATGAAGAAATGGGTCAAATATTATTAGAATATAAACCAGATATAATTATTACTATAGGAGTAAATACTTACTATACAGATAAATATCTAGAAAAAAATAACTATCTTACTAAACTACATTTTAATAAAGAAGAAGATTCTCATAAGGAAATAAAACAATTATTAAAAGATGGTGATATTGTTCTATTTAAAGCATCTCATGCTATGAATTTAGGAAATATAGTAAAATATCTATTAGAAGAGTAATAGATATTTTTAAATAAACTAGACACTAGTAATCAATAATGATAAAATAATAACAAGGAGGCTAAACTATGTATATAGAAGTATTAACTCAAATAAGTGCTAAAGCTGTAGATCAATATTATACCTATAGTGTACCAGCAGAATTAAAATCAAAAATTAAAATTGGAATAAGAGTAAAAATTCCTTTTAATAATATGATCTTAGAGGGCTTTGTAATGAATGTAGTAGAAGAGGCTCTTTATAATAAAGAGAAAATAAAAGATATTTTAGCTATAACTGATGATGAACCAGTATTAAATAAGGAAATGCTTCTACTAGGAAAATATATGAGTAAAACTTTGTTATGTACATTAGTAAGTGCTTATCAAGTAATGTTACCTAAAGCTTTAAAAGCGGAAATAAACTCTAATATAAAGATTAAGTATAATAAATATTTAAGAAGAACTAAAAGTATAGAAGAGATAGATAAATATATAGAAAGATGTCCTTATGAGGGTCAAATAGAATTATTATGTAAATTAAAAGAAAAAGATATATTAATAACTAGAATGACTAGTACGATTAATACTATTATAAAACATAATCTAGGAGAAATATACTTAGAAGAAGAAAAAAGATATAATTATAAAGGAAATACAAACTATAAAAAAGTAAAACTAAATGAAGAACAAGAGAAAGCTTGTAGTACAATAGTAAATTCTTTTAATAGAAGTGAAGTATACCTACTATATGGAGTAACGGGTAGTGGGAAAACAGAAGTATATATGAGTGCTATAGAAGAGGCTCTAAAGCTTGGAAAAGAAGCTATAATGTTAGTACCTGAAATTAGCTTAACACCTCAAGTAATAGGAAAATTTATAGCAAGATTTGGGGATATAATATCTGTATTACATTCTAAATTATCCGATACTGAAAGATATGATGAATACCGTAAAATAACAGATAAAAAAGCTAAAATAGTTATTGGAACAAGAAGTGCTATCTTTGTACCATTTACTAATATAGGTATAATAATAATTGATGAAGAACATACAAGTAGTTATAAACAAGAAAATCATCCTAGATATAATGCTAAAGATATAGCTATATTAAGAAGTAAATATCATAAGTGTCCAGTAGTATTAGGAAGTGCTACGCCAAGCTTAGAATCATTTGCCAGAGCTGGAAATAAAGTATATAAATTATTAATATTATCTCAAAGACCAAATACTAGTCAGATGCCTAATGTAGATATAATTGATATGAAAGAAGAAATAAAAAAAGGAAATTTTATACTATCAGAAAAATTAAAAAATAAGATACAAGAAAATCTAGATAATAAAAAGCAAATAATTCTCCTACTAAATAGAAGAGGTTACTCTAGTATAATTAGTTGTAAAGACTGTGGAAATACTGAAAAATGTCCTAAATGTGATATAACATATACATATCATAAAACAAGTAATAATCTAAAATGTCATTACTGTAGTACCTCTAAACCTTTAAGTAATAAATGCTCAAAATGTGGTAGTACAAATATCAAAGATTATGGCTTAGGTACAGAGAAGCTAGAAGAAGAATTAAATAAACTATTCAAAGCAAGAATAATAAGAATGGATGTAGATACTACTACTAAAAAAGGAGAACATCAAAAAATAATAGATGATTTTGGAAAATATAAGTATGATATTTTAATAGGAACGCAAATGATAGCTAAAGGTTTAGACTTTCCTTTAGTAACGTTAGTAGGAGTAATCTCTATAGATTCATCACTAATGGCTCCGGACTTTAGAGCTAGTGAAAATACTTTTGATCTATTATCTCAAGTATCTGGAAGAGCAGGCCGTAGTCAAAATAAAGGTGAAGTAATAATCCAGACATATAATCCTGATCATTATAGTATAAAACTATCACAAACACACAATTACTTAGAGTTCTATAAAGAAGAAATGAAAATAAGAAAAATGTTAAAATATCCTCCTTACTACTATCTTGTATTAGTAGCTATTTCTTCAAAAGAATATAATTTAGGTTTCGAACAATCTAATAAAATAGGTACATATCTAAGACAAAATCTAGATAAAAATACTATAATACTAGGTCCTTCTATGGCTAGTGTCTTTAAAATAAATAATATATACCATTATCAAATAATAATAAAATATCAAAAAGATAGTAAATTATTAACTACTTTAAATTATATAACAAACATCTATAAAACAAATAATAAAGTAAATGTAGAGATAGACTTTAATCCTCTAAGAACCTAAAGTCTATCTTTTAATTTGACATTTAAAACCATTAGTGCTAAAATATGTAGAAACAAAAAGGGGGGATATAATGTTTGAAGAAATAGAAAAAATATTATTCCAAACATCACTTAATCATAAAATATTTAATATAGAAGAAATACAAAAAATATATAAAATATTAATAAACTATTATTATACTATAGAACCTAGAGTAACTAGTATTGAATTAACAAATAATAGTGATATAGATGGAATATATAAACATAATCAAAGGAAAATACTAATAAATATTCAAAAAATAATAGAAAATGCTCAAATAGACATTCCTACACTAGGATTAACAGATAGTAGTAGCTATGTATTCTATAATACTCAAATACTATTAGTTATATTACATGAAATAGCTCATGTAAGACAAGATGAAACAGCTAATTCTAAAGGTATAATAGCTACCTTAATGTTTTATGGAAAAACACTAGGAGCCACTAGAACAAGTACGCAAACACTAGAAGAATATAAAGAATATATAAATAAATTATATGAATCAACATATGACTATAATCCCTGTGAAAGAGATGCTTATATCACTTCATTTAAGCAAACAAGTAATATAATAAAAGATAATGAGAATACTAGTCCTCAAATAAAAGAATACTTATCTTTCTTAATCTTAAGAAAACAAGCATTTGGCTACTACCAAACAAAAGACGAAATATGTCCAACTTCAGTATACTTCAAACAAATAAATAATTATCCTATTTGGGAGGTACTGCCATTTTATCAAAGTAATAAGGCAAAAATGATAAAAAAAGCTGAAAATACTTTTACTTTAGAAGAGAGACTAAGATATGGATTGCCAATTAGAAAAAGTGATTACAAAAAAATAGTAAAGAAGAGAAATGATCTAAGAGAAAAAATATTAAGGAGTTGATACTATGCCAATATTAAATGGTATGAATGATGATAAAATAGAATATTTCTCCTTAGAAGAATACATAAAAAGAATAAAACTATCATCAGAATTATTAGAACACTTAGAAGAAACAAATAAAGAATTTGATAAATATATGCAAGAATTATCTAAATATGATGAAGAATACATTATTAATTATTGGATATATCTATTGTATATAGAATTAATGTCAAATCAAAAAATAGAAAACATTAAAAACGATGAATCTAAAGTAGATGAAAAGCAAATATTCTTTGATACCTTAAATATAAATCATAAAAGAATTCATGCTCTACATAATTTTATTACTGAAGATGATTTACCACCTACTTTTAATTATAGAAATACTGAAGTTAATGTAAGTTGTTTTTCTCCGGATGGAACAGAACATATTTTCTGGAGAGGAGCTTTAGCAAGTGATGTAAATAAATTTATGAATGATTTTATCAAAATATATAAACAAGGAGGAACATCATTAATATATAGTAATCCTTTCCTAGCTAGTAGTTTAATCCATCTTCTATTTTTAAGAATTCACCCATATACAGATGGAAATGGTAGAACTGCTAGAATCATTCATAATATAAAATTTACTGAAATGGTTAATAAATTATATGGAACAAGATTAAAATTAAGTCCACTAAATATATCGGAAAGCATATTAATAAATAAGATAACATATGTAAAAAGAATAGATAATATTTATTTTGATATGAAAAATGATTGTAATGAAGAAATAAATAAATGGTTTAATTTTATCTTAGATATGGTAGATGAACAATTATATAAATCAATGAATAAACTATTATATATTGATTCTTCAAAAGCCTTAGAATTACCTAAAAATAAAATGAGATTATCTAGATTAAAACATAGATAATCTTTTTGACTTTAATTAAAAATTAACTATAAGTTAAATTAGTAGACAAATTTTCTATATATGCTATAATTATAATAGGAGTTGTAAAATATGATAGAATTAGAGAATATAGAAGGAATTGGACCCAAAACGAAAGAATTAATGAATAAAATTAAAATTTATAATGGAAGTGATCTATTAAATTACTATCCATATCGTTATGATATTATAAAGAGAAGTGATCTAAGTAATCTAGCTGATCAAGATAAAATAATAATAGATGGTGTTATTGAGGGACAACCAACAGTAATATTCATAAATAAAAATTTAAAAAAAATGATCTTTAGAATAAGTACTAAAACAATGATTTTAAATGTATGTATATATAATAAAAATTATTTATATCCAGATTTAAAGTTTGGTAAAGAGATAACTGTTATAGGAAAATATAATAAATTAAAAAATACTATAATAGCTAGTGATATTAGATTTGGTATGTTACCTCCTAGTGCTAAAATAGAACCGATATATTCTACTACTGAGGGTCTTACTTCAAAACAAATAAGTAAATTTATAACTTGTGCATTAAAAGAAGAATATGAGGTAGAAGAATTAATACCAAGACATCTAGAAGAAAAATATAATTTAATGGATAAAAAGACTGCTATTTTAAATGTTCATGCACCTAGTGATATAAATTCTCTAAAAAAAGCAAGACAAAGAATAAAATATGAAGAGTTATTCATGTATATTTTAAAAATTAATTATTTAAAGAAAAAAATGTATGATAATAATGAAGCTATAGAAAGACAAATAGATAAAGAAAAAATAGATAAATTTATAAAGGAATTGCCATTTACATTGACACTTGATCAAGATAGGGCTGTAAATGATATTATTAATGATTTAACCGCTAAAAAGAGAATGAATAGATTATTAGAGGGAGATGTTGGTTCAGGTAAAACGATAATTTCTTTAATAGCGGTCTATGCTAATTATTTATCAGGTTATCAATCAGCATTAATGGCTCCGACTGAAATTTTAGCTAATCAGCATTATGAAGATGCTAAAAAATTATTTTGTAATTATAAGTTAAATATTGCTCTTCTTACTTCAAGTACTAGTAGCAAAGAAAAAAAAGAAATATATAAGAATTTAGAAAATAATACGATTGATTTAATAATTGGTACACAATCTTTGATTCAAGAAAATATTAAATATAGTAATTTAGCTCTTGTAATAACTGATGAGCAGCATAGGTTTGGGGTTAATCAAAGAGATGCTTTTAAAAACAAAGGGATAAGTCCTGATATACTTACAATGAGTGCTACGCCAATACCAAGAACTTATGCTTTAACAATATATGGGGATACTGATATATCAGAAATTAAAAGTAAGCCAAATGGGAGAAAAGATGTTATTACAATATTTAAGAAAGATAAGGAAATTATTGAAGTTCTAGAAATGATGAAGAAAGAATTAGAATTAAATCATCAAATATATGTAGTGGCACCGAGTATTGAAAAAAATAAAGGGGAAAAAGAAAGTGTAATAGAATTAGCGGAAAAAATGACTAAAGCATTTGGTAAAATTAGTAAAATAGGTATAATACATGGAAAATTAGAGAATAAAGAAAAAGAACAAATAATGGAAGAATTTGAACAAAATAAAATAAATATTTTAATATCTACTACAGTTATTGAAGTTGGGGTAAATATTCCTAATGCTTCTATGATGGTAATATTTAATGCTAATATGTTTGGACTTTCTACTTTACATCAATTAAGAGGTAGGGTAGGAAGAAGTAGTATTCAAAGTTATTGCCTCCTAGTGGCGGATAAATCTGAAGAAAAATTAAAATTTATGGAAAAAGTGACAGATGGTTTTAAAATAAGTGAATATGATTTTCAAACAAGGGGAGAGGGAGATTTATTTGGAACTAGGCAAAGTGGTGAATTGGGACTAAAAATGGCTAGTGTCAAAAAGGATTTTGTAATGTTAACTAAAGCAAAAGAGGATGCTGATAATTTCATTGATACATTACTTACATTTGAAACTAATCCTGAGTTTGTACCTATACTAAATGAACTTAAGAAGGTTGACGTTTTAGATTGATTTACATTTTTTGTAAAAAAAGTGTAAACATTTATAAAAGGTATTGAAATTTAATTTAAAATATATTATGATAAGTATGTCATAGAAATATGACCACACTCTACGAAATAAAATGTAGGTGTGATAACCAAAACCCCCTGAAGAAGCACCGAAAGGTGCTTCACTTTGTTTATTTCCTTATTTTACAAGGGTTTATAAAAAAATAAAAATATTTCCAAGCCCACTTCAAGCCCATTTTATGTGGGTTTTGATGTGGTTTGTTATTTTATATAGTTAATTTACTGGTATATTTAAAAAATATATCAGTTTTTTT
>CAYYXX010000032.1:0-10966 GCA_964475905.1 uncultured Clostridium sp.
AATCCTAGAATTAGGAGATGGTGTATTTGAAGTAAAATCAACAAGTGGAAACAACCATTTAGGTGGAGATGACTTTGATGAAAGAGTTATGGACTACATTGTAAGTGAATTCAAAAAAGAATCAGGAGTAGATTTAACTAAAGATAAAATGGCTATGCAAAGAGTAAAAGATGCTGCCGAAAAAGCTAAAAAAGATTTAAGTGGAATGACTACTACTGAAATATCATTACCATTTATATCACAAGGAGAAGACGGACCAATACACTTAAACATGAACTTAACTAGAGCAAAATTTGAAGATCTAATAAGTGATCTAGTAGAGTCTACTACAGAGCCAGTAAGAAAAGCCTTAAAAGATGCTGGACTATCTGCAAAAGACATAGATAAAGTATTACTAGTAGGAGGCTCAACTAGAATACCATGTGTAGCCGAACTAGTAAAGAAAGAATTAGGAAAAGAACCATCTAAAGAAGTAAATCCAGATGAAGTAGTAGCAATGGGAGCTTCAATTCAAGGAGGCGTATTAACAGGAGATGTAAATGATATCGTTCTACTTGATGTAACACCATTATCCCTTGGTATTGAAACATTAGGAGGCGTAATGACAACATTAATACCTAGAAATACAACAATACCAACTAGCAAGAGTCAAGTATTCTCAACCGCAGCAGATAATCAACCAGCCGTAGATATTCATGTATTACAAGGAGAAAGACCAATGGCAAGTGATAATAAGACTCTTGGAAATTTCCAACTTACAAATATCCCACCAGCACCAAGAGGTGTACCACAAATAGAAGTTACATTTGATATAGATGCCAATGGTATTGTTAATGTAAAAGCTAAAGACTTAGGAACTAAGAAAGAGCAATCAATTACAATTACTGCTACTAACACATTAAGTGATGAAGAAATAGACAAAATGATGAAAGAAGCTGAAAAAAATAAAGAAGCTGACGCTAAAAAGAAAGAATTAGCAGATGCCAAAAATGAGGCAGAGCAAATAATCAATATGACCGAAAAAGCTCTTAAAGATTTAGGCGATAAAGTTAGTGAAAGTGATAAAAAAGAAGCTGAAGAACTAATTGAAAAAACAAAGAAAGCCATGGAAAGTGAAGACAGCAAAACCATAGTAGAAGCTAAAGATAAATTATTAGAAAAGGCAAATGCCCTTGCAACAAAAGTATATGAATCTGCTGCTAAAGAAGGACAAAACGAAAGTGAAGAGTCATCAAAAGAAGAAGATAAAAAAGATGATGTAGTAGATGCTGAATTTGAAGAAAAATAAAAAAGTAAAAGCTCTAGCTTACTAGAGCTTTATACTTGTATTGGAGGAAAAAATGGATAAAAAAGATTATTATGAAGTATTAGGAGTTTCCAAAACTGCTAGTCAAGAAGAAATAAAGTCAGCATTTAGAAAATTAGCTAAAAAATATCATCCAGATGTATCAAAAGAAGAAAATGCTGCCGAAAAATTCAAAGAATGTCAAGAAGCATATGCCGTTTTATCAGATGAAAACAAAAGACGCCAATACGATCAATTCGGTCATAGTGCCTTTACTAATTCAAGTGGTGGCTTCTCAGGCTTTGACGGCTTTGATTTCAGTGATTATGGAGATATCATGGAAGAAGTTTTAAGAAACTTTGGCTTCGAAACAGGATCAAGTAGAAGAACTAAAAATAGAAAACAACACGGCTCAGACTTACTATATAGAATGACCATAACCTTTGATGAAGCCGTACATGGAAGTAAAAGAGATATTGAAGTAGAATGTGAAGATGAATGTGAAAATTGTCATGGAATGGGAGGCTTTAATAGCCATACCTGTCCAGAATGTAAAGGATCAGGGACTGTAACCCGCCAGCAGAGTACAATGTTCGGCTCTTTCCTATCTAGAACAACTTGTCCACACTGTGGAGGAACAGGTACATCATTTGATAAACTATGTACAACTTGTAGAGGTAAAGGCAAAACTATAAAGAAAAAAGTATTAGCAGTTACCATCCCTAAAGGAGTAGATACAGGAAATAGAATTAGACTATCAGGCAAAGGCGAAGCAGGAACAAACGGAGGAGAGTCAGGAGATCTATATATAGAATTTTCCGTAAAAAAAGACTCTTTCTATGAAAGAGATGGAAATGATATCTATATAGAACTTCCCCTTACAATATCTGAAGCCGTACTAGGCTGCAAAAAAGAAATACCTACCATAAATGGTAACGCTTATATAACCATTCCAGAAGGTACTAAAAACGCCTCAAAACTAAGACTAAAAGGTAAAGGAATAGATAGTGATATAAACGGAAAAAAAGGAGACATGTATGTAATAATTAATGTCATAATACCTAGTAAAATAAACAGAAAACAAAAAGAACTATTTAAAAACCTAAAAGAAATTGAAGTAGCAGATGAAACAGAATTCATCAAATATAAAAAAATGCTAAAGGACTAAAATAGTTCTTTTTATTATTATAAAAAAACTGTAAAAAAATCTTATAATTTTTTACAGTTTCCAATTACCTAAAACTTTTTAATTCAAAAGGCTTTGGACAAATATCATAACCATATTCAGTTATTCTCCTAACAACAAAAGTTAAAAGCCTGCCATTACCAATTTTATCTTCTTTACCCATTTTAGTGAGAACATCATCATATACCTCATCCCATCTTAACTTTTTTAAATTATTATATTCAAAAATAGCCTTAGTAACCTCTTCAACTTCATCAAATATATCATCAGGTATCCCAAGTGATACAATTTTTCTTTCTTCTAACATAATTCCCTCCTTAAGCCCCATTATAATACTTTTATTTAATAAAATATGTAACCAATATGGTTACAAAATAAAAATATTAATATGTAAGAGATATAATACTATAATTTTAAAACAAAATCAAGTTTTTAATTAAATGTTCTTTATTTACTAATACCAAAATACATGATATAATTAACTAGGATGGTGTATATATGGATTATATATCAATAAACAATTTTGAAGGACCTTTAGATTTATTACTACATCTAGTAAAAGAATCAAATATTGATATATTAGATATAAAGGTAGAAGAAATAGCAGAAAAGTACTTAGAATATATAAAACATGAAGAAGAAATAAATATAAACATATCATCTTCTTATCTAGTAATGGCCTCAGAACTTATGTATTTAAAATCAAAGTCATTACTACCAAATACCAAAAAAGAAGAAAAAGAAGATGAAGAAGAAGAACTAACTAAGGAAACTCTAATAAATAAACTAATTGAATATCAAAAATATAAAGAAATGACAACTATATTCAAAAACTTAGAAGAAAATAGAAAAAAAATATATATAAAGTCTCCAGAAAAAGAAAGTAACTATATAGATACCAAGGTAGTAGGAGCCTCAAATATAGAAGAATTAACTAATGCCTTAAAAATCTTCCTAGAAAGAAAAGAAAAAGAAAAACCCCTAGAGACAACAATAACGCAAAAAGAATATTCAGTAAAAGAAAGAAAAAATAGCATTAAAGGAGTACTAAAAATAAAGAAAAAAGTATATCTAGAAGAACTATTCGAAGAATATAACCGCCCAGTAGTAGTAGTAACCTTTCTATCAATATTAGAAATGGTCAAAGAAAAAGAAATAAGTATTATACAAGATAAAAATTTTGATAAAATACTAATAGAATTGAGGAGTTAAAATGGAAAGCATAGTAGAAGGACTTTTATATGTTCAAGGAGATATAGGACTTACCCTAAAAGAAATAGAAGAAATACTAGAAATAGAAGAAAATACTGCTAAAGAAATAGTATTAAATTTAAAAAACTATTATGACAGAGAAAAAAGAGGCTTAAGAATAAACTTTCTCGGTAATACAATAAAACTAACAACAAGAGAAGAACACAAAGAATACTACCAAAAACTATTAGAAGATCCAAAATCAAATAAACTATCACAATCAGCCTTAGAAGTATTAGCCATAATAGCCTACAACGAACCAATAACAAGAGGAAATATAGACTCATTAAGAGGAGTAGAATCCGCTTATGTAATGCGAAGATTACTTGCTAAAGGATTAATAAAAGAATGCGGAAAATCTCCCGTTCCCGGAAGACCAATATTATATAAAACAACAGATGAATTTTTAGACTATTTCGGATTAGCTTCCAAAGAAGACTTACCAAAAATAGATACTGAAAAAGAAGAAAAAGATCCCAAAGATTTATATAAAACAATATACAAGGAGCGTGAATAAATGAATGAAAGAATACTAAGTAGTGAAGAAACAAATGAAGATAAAGACTTAACTATAAGACCCCAAACCCTAGATGAATATGTCGGCCAAAGTGAAATCAAAGAAAATCTAAGAGTATTCATAAAATCATCACTTATAAGAAATGAATCATTAGATCACATACTACTCTATGGCCCTCCGGGACTAGGGAAAACAACCCTAGCATATATAATAGCCAGTGAATTAGGCAGTAATATAAAAACAGCCAGTGGCCCATCAATAGAAAAAAGTGGCGACTTAGCTGCTATACTATCAACCCTAGAAGAAAATGATGTCTTATTTATAGATGAAATACACCGAATTCCAAGATATATAGAAGAAATACTATATCCCGCTATGGAAGACTTTTATCTAGATATCATAGTAGGAAGTGAAGGATCATCTAGAAATATAAAAATAAATCTACCACATTTCACTTTAGTAGGAGCAACCACTAGAGCAGGAGATTTATCTGGACCCCTAAGAGATAGATTTGGAATCATATCAAAACTAAATTTTTATACCGAAGAAGAACTATTCAAAATAATAAAAAGAACTTCTAAAGTATTAAATACACCCATAACAGATGAATCCGCTATTGAACTAGCCAAAAGAAGTAGAGGCACTCCAAGAATAGCCAATAGATTATTTAAAAGAGTAAGAGATTTCGCTTTAGTATATGGTGATGGCATCATCACTAAAGAAATTCTAGATAGCTCTTTATCAAAACTAAAAGTAGATAAAACAGGACTTGATGATACCGATTACAATCTACTACTAGCCATTGTAGAAAGATTCGGAGGAGGCCCAGTAGGATTAGAAGCCTTAGCCTCTTCAATAGGAGAAGAATCATCAACAATAGAAGATGTATATGAACCATATCTATTACAACAAGGATATTTAAAAAGAACTGCAAGAGGTAGAATTGTAACAGATAAGACATATGAATATTTACAAATAAAACAAAAAGATTAATATATAAATAGGAGAAAATATGAAAAAGACAGAAAAGAAACCTATAATAATAGGTATAATAGGAATAATAATTATTTTAATAGGTAGTACCTATGCCTACTATAAATGGACAAGTACTAATAATATGGATTTTAGTGTTACCATTAACGGATCAACTGTAACATTCAATGGAAATAGTGCCTTAGTAGGTACAAACCTAATACCCGTAGCCACTAAAACAGAAGGACTACGCAAAGATATCTTTGTAAAAGCCTCAAGAGAGGGAAGCACAATGAGCTTAAATCTAGAATTAACCACACTACCTACAGGATTAATAGATAGTACTTTCAAATATGAACTTGTAAAAGTATCAGGAGGTACTACTACTACCAAAAAAAGTGGTAATTTCTCAACATACACAAGCGGAAATACAATTACACTATTAACAGATGAACCAGTAAGTACAACCGAAGAAAAATACTCACTATATCTATGGATAGATGGAACCGCAGGTGTAAATGATCCAAAAATGCAAGAACAAGAATTTTCCTTTAATTTAACCGCTACTGGTAAAGGAGCAATACTAGGGTAGAAGTAAATATACTTCTTCTCTTTTTGTATAAATAATAAATAAATTAATATTATATAATAGGTGATAATCTTGAAAAAAGAAAGAAAAATACTATTACTATCAGTAATATTAATTAGTATATTTGGACTAATAATGATATATTCAGCCTCAAATGTCTGGTCAAGTTATAAATTTAACGATCCCTATAAATATCTAAAATCCCAAGCCCTATTTTTAATCTTAGGATACCTACTAATATTCATTATATCCAAAATACCATATGAAATATACAAAAAGAAAGCCAATATAATATTCCTAGGATGCAGTATATTATTAATACTAGTACTAATACCGGGAATAGGAACAATAAGAAATGGTAGTAGAAGTTGGTTTGGATTAGGAAGCTTTGGTATACAACCATCAGAATTTACCAAACTAGGTCTAATAATATTCACATCAAAGTACTTATCAAATAACAGTAAAAATATCAAAGATATAAAAAAAGGAGTATTCCCCATTCTCGGAGTACTACTATTCATTTTCTTTCTAATAATGCTAGAACCAGATTTCGGAACAGGAGTAGTAATAGTAATGACTATAGTAGTATTACTATTTGTAAGTGGCGTAAAAACAAATTTTTTCGTAAAACTAGGTCTATTAGGTATAATAGCAGTATCCGCTCTAATTATTATAGCACCATATAGAATGCAAAGAATAGTATCTTACCTAAACCCATGGAGTGATCCCCTAGGAAGTGGCTTTCAAATAATTCAATCCCTATATGCCATAGGACCGGGAGGACTACTCGGCTTAGGCTTTGGAAATTCCATCCAAAAACACTTCTACTTACCAGAACCCCAAACAGATTTTATATTTTCCATCATAAGTGAAGAATTTGGAATACTCGGAGTAATTATAGTAACAACACTCTTCATAGCCATAATAACATCAGGCTTTAAAATAGCCATAAAACAAGAAGACCACTTCGGTAAATATTTAGCTTTTGGAATAACCTTCGGTTTAGCCTTTCAAACAATATTAAATCTTATGGTAGTAGTAGGCCTAATCCCCGTAACAGGAGTAACCTTACCATTTTTATCATATGGAGGAAGTAGTCTACTAATAACTATGTGTAGTATGGGAATATTATTAAATATCAGTAGACAAACAAGATAAAATATGATACAATATAGCACCAGAAAAGGAGGACAAAGATGAAAAAAGGAGAAAGAGACTACGATTTTCTAGAAAGAATACTAAAAGATGATAATGTTGTAATGGCTATAAACAACAATATGGAAAAAATAGAATTCTATATACCAGAAATAAAACATATGAAAAACTTTAACCAAAAAGATCCAGAACAACATTTAGATCTATGGAATCACACTTTACTATCATTATATAATTCAGAAAATGATATAGATGTAAGATTAGCTCTATTACTCCATGATATAGGAAAACCATTTTCATATCAAGAAGGAAAAACAAGAAAATATCATGAACATGAAAAAATATCCTCACTATTAGCTAAAAAAATATTAGAAAGACTAGGGTATAGTGAACAAAAAATAGAAACAATAACATTCTTGATAAAAAATCACGATAAAAGAATAGATGAAAAACTAATACTAGAAAATACTCCATTAGCTATTAAATTATATCAAGTACAAAGTAGTAACATTTCTGCTCATAACCCTAAAAAAATAGAAGATCAAGAAAAATATTTAGTAAGGATAAAACAAAGAATAAAAATAGAAGAAACAAGATTATTTTATTTCTAATCATGTTTCTTCTTTTTAACTTGATATTAAATTACTATAAGAATCAATATAACTACTTAAATCTTTTACCCCCAAAAGAATAAGATCATTATGTTCTTGCATACACTTTTGTATTAATCTTAATTTATCACTTTCAATTATTACTTCCTCAAATCTATATTTTTGCTCAACATTAGGATATTTATCACGATCCACATAGCTAGCAAACACCTCATAATCCCTTGCCCAAGTTAAAAAATATCCATAAAGTGCTTTATAAATTACTATTTTTCCATACTCCCCATCATCACCAGATTCACAATCATTAACAATATCTAAAACAATATAATACCTATTCTTAAAATGCCTATAAATACTACCAATCTTTATTTCTCTCATCTTCCAATTCTCCTTATATCCTAATTCAAACTATAATAACTTAGTAAAATTATATTATAAATAATTTAAGTTGTAAATATTAAATAGCAAAATACTAATCTTTTTTGATTAGTATTTTTTCTATATAACCAACAATTATATACATAAGATAAGAGACTATCATTAAAATAATAATACCAGAAATAACTAAATTCAAATTAAATACTTGTGATCCATAATTAATTAAATAACCAATACCTTCTTTAGATACAAGAAATTCTCCCATAATTACTCCAATCAAAGTCATACTAATATTAATCTTTAGACTACTTATAATAGTAGGATAACTACTAGGTAAAATAACATATCTAAATACTTGATATTTATTAGCAGAAAAAGATTTAAGTAAATTTATTTTATTCTTATCAGTAGAAACAAAACCATTATATACCGTAATAATAGTTACAATTACCGAAATTAAAAGTGCCATAATAATAATTGAATTAATATTAGCTCCAAAGAAAATAATAATAATAGGACCTAAAGCAATCTTAGGAAGACTATTTAATATAGTAAGATACGGATCAATAACCTTATAAATAAAGTTAGAATACCAAAGAATAATAGCCACAATAACACCAATAACAGTACCAAGACCAAAACTAATAATAGTTTCATAAATAGTAGTCCAAATATTATTAAAAAGATTATTATCATTATATAAATTAATAATAGTATCAATAACTCTACTAGGAGAAGAAGTAATAAAAGTATTAATAATATTATATTTAGCAAGTAATTCCCAAGAAATAATCAAAGCAAATAAAAGTAAAAACTGCATAATCAAAATAGAGTACTTTCTTAACTTTTTTCTTCTTAAATATTTCTTATGTTCAATACTATACATGAATATCTATATCCTTCCAAATATTATTATAATAAAATCTAAATTCCTTTAAATTCCTATTATGTGTAGGATTACTTTTACCATCCATATCAATATTATATATCCTCTTCACAGTAGCGGGTCTACCAGATAAAACAATAACTCTATCCGCCATAGAAATAGCCTCAGCAATATCATGTGTTATCATGATCGTAGTCTTCTTTTCCTTTTTTATTATTTTCCATACATCATCAGATACAGCAAGCCTAGTTTGGTAATCCAAAGCACTAAAAGGCTCATCAAGTAAAAGAATATCAGGATCAATAGCTAAAGTTCTAATAAGAGCAACTCTCTGTTTCATACCACCAGATAAATTATTAGGATATTTATAAATAAACTCATCAAGACCATAAGTCTTAAGAAGTGATAAAACTTTTTCTTTATTACTTTTAGTAATTCTTTTTTCAACTTTTAACCCTAAAAGAGAATTATCTAAAATATTAAGCCAAGGAAATAAAGTATCATTTTGAAGCATATATCCCATTTTAGCCTTTCCATTTCTAAAATAAATATTACCAGATGATTTTTTCTCTAAACCACACAAAATAGAAAGTAGGGTAGTCTTACCACATCCAGAAGGACCAACAATAGCTACAAATTCTCCATCCTTTATATGTAGATTAAGATTATCAATAGCACATATTTCACTATTACTAGTATGATACATCTTAGACAAATTATCTATTACTAATATATCATTTGAATTCATCAAAGTATTTTCCATATATCAATTTATCATATGGAGCATATTCATCAAGTTCCCCTGCCGCTATCATAATATCTTGAATATGCAACCATTCTTCCTCATTAATACTAATAGTCTCTCTCCAAGCATCATTATTTTTATATCTATTAACCATAGTAATTAAATCATTAAAATCAGTATCAGGAAAGAAACTAGCAATACTACTAGCAGTAACTTCAGCATCATTATTCATAACAAATTTAAGACCTCTATCAATAGCTTTAGAAAAACCTTTAATAACTTCAGGATTATCATCTATATAACTTTTCTTAGCATTGTAAGCAGTATAAGGAACAGCACCACCATATTCACCAACATAAGCAACAACATAACCAAGCCCCTCTTTTTCTACAGAAGTAGCATTAGGCTCAAATAAAGTAACAAAATCTCCAGTGCCACCAACAAATGCTCCCTGCATAGCAGCAAAAGCAATAGAAGTATCAATAGTTAAATCATTCCTAGGATCAATTCCATTTTCACGAAGTGCCCACTCAAAAGTCATCTCAGGCATACCTGCAACTCTACCACCAATAACCGTTTTACCTTTCAAATCATCTAAAGAAAAATCATCAATTTTTTCTCTAGAAACAAGAAAAGCTCCATCTCTTTTAGTAAGAGCAGCAAATGTAACAGGATAATCCTCTTCACCACCATTATAAACATATATAGTAGCTTCAGTACCAGAAAAACCAATATTAACATCACCAGATAAAACTGAAGACATAACAGCATCAGCTCCGGGTGTTAAAATAAGATCAATCTCAAGCCCCTCATCTTCAAAAAAGCCCTCGCTAATAGCAACATATTGTGGAGCATAAAAAATACTATGAGCAACTTCTGCTACTTTTACTTTGACAAGATTAGAACTATCATCATTTCTCTTAACAATAATACCAAAAGCAAGAGCCCCAATAACAATTAAAAATAATATAACACTAACTAATGTTCTTTTCATAAAAACCTCCTTAATCATACTTATTATATTCTAGAATATAATTAAGTTGTAGGCTAAATAAAACCAATACAAAAAAACTCAAGATCATAATAATCTGAGTTAAAAACTTAAATGGTGCGCCCAGTAGGAGTCGAACCCACAACCTTTTGGTCCGTAGCCAAACGCTCTATCCAATTGAGCTATAGGCGCATATCTCTCAAACACAGTATTAATTATATACTAAAATAAAAAAAAATTCAATAATTTTAATAAAAATAATAAAAAAAGGTTGTCAAAACAGAAAAAATGTTATATAATTAACTAGCAAGCAGAAAAATGCCTGAGTGGCGGAATAGGTAGACGCACAGGACTTAAAATCCTGCGAGATTTAACCCTCGTGTCGGTTCAAGTCCGACCT
>CAYYXX010000033.1:0-9961 GCA_964475905.1 uncultured Clostridium sp.
ATAATATGACAATTTCCCATAAAAATGGATAAATTTATTGTTGCATTGTTTAAATTTTTTGTGTTACAATCTAATTGTGAGTATATTATGTCAATAGATGACTATAATATAAAAGAGATATAATTTTTTTGGCTTAGATGTATCTCCACATTTAATTTTTATTTAAATATGTATAGTGCCTAATATAGGTGCCTTATTTTTTGAATATGATGGCTAAAGTTATAATTATAAATAATCAAGAATGTGATGATTACTATTGATGAAATAAAATTAAGGGGGTTAGGATGAATTACTTGAAATAAAAAAAAGAAAGTATTTCTTTTTTTATTCTTAATGATACATAAGTTTATTTTATTTTATAGATAGTCTTCTCTCTAGTATCAATTAGTTCTATTCCTTTACTTAGTAGTTCTTCTCTAATACTGTCTGATAATTCATAATTTTTATTTTGTTTAGCTATTTTTCTTTCTTCTATTTTACTTAGTATATATTCTTCTAATTCTTTATCTATAGTGTTTTCTTCTTTTACTAAGTTTAGACTTAATACTTTATCAAAGTCTTTTAGTATTTCTAGTTTAGTATTTCCATTTACATTATTATCTTTTAATAAATCATATAATAGTGTTATAGCATTAGCGGTATTTAGATCATTTGATAATTCTTTAATAAATCTATCTTTATATTCTTTAAATATATCTTGATCTATGTTTCCTTCTTTTTTTATTAATGATATTTTATTTATTAGTTTATTATATTGATTTTCAAATTGATCTAGTACTTTATAAGAGAATACTAATTGTTTGCGATAATGACTTTCTAAGCACATAAAACGAAAGGCTATAGGATTATATCCATCTTCTTGTAATTTACTTATGGATAATACAGCTCCTTTACTTTTACTCATCTTTCCTGATTCATCCATTAAGTGCTCGTTATGAAACCAATAATTACACCATTTATGTCCTAGATATGCTTCGCTTTGAGCTATTTCATTGGTATGATGTGGGAATATGTTGTCTACGCCTCCTCCATGGATATCTAAGTGTTCTCCTAGATATTTTAAGGATATTCCAGAACATTCTATATGCCATCCCGGATAACCTACACCGAATGGGGAATCCCATTTTAAATCTTGATCTTCAAATTTACTTTTGGTAAACCATAGAGCAAAATCTGCTTGATTCTTTTTGTTGCTATCATAATCTACGCCATCTCGTACTCCTACTACCATAGCATCTTCTTTATGATTGGTTAGTTGGTAGTAGTCTTCTACTTTGCTTACATCAAAATAGATATTTCCTCCACTCTTATAGGCATAGCCGTCCTCTAATAACTTTGTAATTATTTTTATATATTCATCTATATTTTCTGTAGCAGGACTTACTATATCTGGTCTTCTTAAGTTTAGGGCATCATAGTCTTTGAAGAATGCTTCAGTATAGAATTTAGCTATATCCATTACTGTCTTATTTTCTTTTTTGGCACTAGCTACCATTTTATCTTCTCCGCTATCAGAATCACTTTTTAAGTGTCCTACATCTGTTATATTCATTACTCTTGTTACTTCATAACCTAAATATCTTAAGGTTTTATCTAATATATCATGTCCTATATAATTTCGCATATTTCCTATATGAGCATAGTGATATACGGTTGGACCACATGTATAGAATCCTACTTTATTCTCTTCATAGGGAATAAATTTTTCTTTTTTTCTTGTTAATGTATTATATAATTCCATTATATCCTCCTTATATTTATATATTTATTTTATCATCTATATATTCTTCTAATAATGCTGATGATACTTTAAGTGTATTATTGAATTCTTTTAATTTACTTAAGTATTTTTTATACTTAGGATTATTATTTAATATTTTTACTTTTTCTTCTATTTCTTTATCTACATCTTTATAGGTATTATCTTTATTATATTCTAAGTATGTTGCTTTTTTTTGTAATACTTTTATTTCTTCTAATAAAGTGTTTATTTCTTTATTTTCTTCTATTATAGCTATTATTTCTTTATATTCTTTGTATTCTTTTGAATTATTTATCGTATTAAATAAGTTCTCAATAGAGTCTTCTATCACTTTACTACTTCTCCCTCCATAGACCATGTTTTTACTTCTGTTATATGGACATTTACTATTTTTCCTATGTTTGATGGTGGAGATACTACATTTACTAATTTCATGGTATCTGTGTATCCCATTAGTTTTCCTCCTTTATCTGAATATCTTTCTATTAAAACTGGTACTATTTTATCTTGATATTTTTCATTATTTAATCTAGCGTATTTATTTACTATTGTATTTAATCTTTGTAGTCTTTCTTCTTTTTCTTCTTCTGGCGTAGTATCCTCTACTAAGCTAGCAGGAGTTGCTTCTCTTTTGGAATAGATAAATGTATAAGCTAGATCAAATTTTAGTTCATTATAGATATCTAAGGTTTTTTGGAAATCTTCTTCAGTTTCTTGAGGAAAGCCTACTATTACATCAGTAGTGATACTTACATTTTTTATTTTTTCTTTTAGTTCATAGAAGAGTTTTTTGTATTCTTCTATAGTATATCTTCTATTCATTTTTTTTAGGATATTGTCTGATCCTGATTGTATTGGTAAATGTATGTATGGCATGATGTTATCATATTTGGCTATTATATCTATCATGGAACTTGTAAAATCCCATGGATGTGATGTTACGAATCTTATTCTTTCTATACCTGTTTTGGCTACATCTTCTAGT
Source organism: uncultured Clostridium sp. (assembly GCA_964475905.1). Taxonomy (GTDB): domain Bacteria; phylum Bacillota_I; class Bacilli_A; order RF39; family UBA660; genus CAG-302. Next base: position 2,748 of record CAYYXX010000033.1, read on the forward strand.
AAATTGGCCATATTATAGTTTATATCTAAGTCTTTGCCATAAGCATTTACATTTTGTCCAAGTAAAGTTACTTCTTTATAGCCATCTTCTTTTAGTTTGGTTATTTCTTTTAGGATATCTTGAGGTAATCTGCTTCTTTGTTTTCCTCTTGTATAGGGAACTATACAGTAAGAACAGAATTTATCACATCCGTATTGGATATTTACCCATGCTTTTATTTTTGAATCTCTTTTTATTGGTAAATTTTCTATAATATTTCCTTCTATGGATAATACTTCTATACATTTTTCTCTTTCTTCTACTACATTTTTTATTAGATTTGGTATATCATGAATATTATGTGTTCCTAGGACTATATCTACCCATTTATATTTATCTTTTAACATATTGGATACAGATTCTTCTTGGGGCATACATCCTCCTACTATAGTGATAAGATCTTTATTTTTTTCTTTTAATGATTTTATTCTACCTAATATACCTACTACTTTATTTTGGGCGTTTTCTCTAATAGCACAGGTATTTATTATTATTACATCGGCCTTTTCATAATTTTCTTCCTCACTATAGCCTATATCTTCCATTATTCCTTTTATATTTTCACTATCATGGACATTCATTTGGCATCCGTATGTTAAGATACTGTATGTTTTATTATGTCCTATATTATGTACTCCAGTTGGTACTTTATATTCATCATATAGTATTTTAGTGGGTGATTTTGTTCTTTTTCTTGCTTCTTTTATATCTGGTAATTGCATTTTACTTCCTTCTTTCTAGTATTTTTCCTTTATTATATAAATAGTTATATTCATTTTGAAATTTTAAATTTTCTCTCTTTTTATCATTTATATATTCTACTATTTCTTTAGTAGTTGTTTCTAATTCATAGTAATTTTCATCATCTAGAGGGTTAAATAACTGCATATATGTTAAGTATTGATTATAGGAATCTATAAATCTTCTGGCAGAACTAGATGAATGAGAATAGTAGTCGTATCCTAAACCTTCATGTCCTATACTTTCTGTGCTATAGTAGGCATTTAGATAGGCACTTTCTAATAGTTTTATCATTTTCTCATGTTCTTTTTCTGGTAAACATCCTTGATAGTCTTTGGTTATATTTTCAAATAGTTTATAGGCATAATTTCTATTATATATTCTATGATTACGGTAGATATATAATAGACTTCTATCATGAAAATATTTTGGTACACTACTATTGACTAGGAGCATTGACTCTTGTACTATATTAGCGGATACTGATTTATCAGCGAAATTACTTGGATGATAACTAGCACTATTTTTTATATAGTTTTCTACTTTTCTATACATTTCTTTACTATTATTTTTATTTTTTAATATACTTGTTATTAGTGATATTCTCTCTAGCATTTCTAGTGTTTCGTAATCTATATTTAGTCCCCTGTCAATATTGTCATAAGTGAATCTATTGTTTACGGTTATTATGGCTTTTACTATTTCTAGACTGTTTGGATCTAATTCAAAAGAGGTGTCTGCTAGAAATTTATATAGTATTACATTTTTTCTTCTACCCGGAAGAAGAGAACATAAGTTATTTGATATATCTGGATGATATAGAGTAATATTTTTATCTGCTAAATATATTGTTTCTGCTCTACTTAAGGCATCATAGAATGTTTTGGATTTATATGGTATTAGTGATGGTATATCCGCTATTGCTATATAATAGTTATAACTTCCATCTTTATTTTTTTCTAAACTTATGGCATCATCTAAACATATAGCTTCTTCTCCATCTATAGTAATAAAATTTGAGTGTATTTCTTCTCTTTTTTCTCTACTTAATTTAAAAGTTTGCATTTCTTTTATTATTTCTTCATGTACTTTAGAATTTATATGATATTTTTTTTCTAATTCACTTTGCTTTATTTTACTAAATTCTTTTATTCTATCCATTATTTCTTTTACATTCTTTTTATCTTCATATTTATTTAATTTTTCTAAGTATATATTTTTATCTTTTAATAGTTTTTCTTCTAAATTATGTAAAAATAGTATTATTATGTCATAGAAATAATTTATTTCTTCTATTTCTTGTGCATTTAGATAGTTTTCTAATACATTATAAAATAGGTTATTACCGCTACTGTCAGTTACTTTTAGTATATCTTCTTTGAATTTTATTATTAACTCTATGGCTTTATAATCTCTTTCTTTGAATATTAAATGACTGTATAAATTATATATATTGAAGTTTTCTTCTTTTTCTTTTTTTATTTTCATTTTTCTATTTAGATCTATTAGAGTTAATTTTATTGATTTTAATTCTATGGTATTTATATTTAGTTTTGATAATTTATAGTTTATTTCTCTTACTTTATTATTAATCATTTTATAATTATTGGTACTTTGGTTATCTATTATTTCTTCAATATTATATAGTATTAAGTTTATTTCATCATATGATGATATTAGGATACTATCATAGAAGATATCAAAGATTATATTAAAAGTATTTTTTATATCTGATTCTATATATTTATTTATTGTATCTAGATCAAGAGCTTTTTCTGATAATAGAATACTTTTAATTTCATTATATGTACTGCTCATAAAACCTCCTGTTATATTATATTAGTTTTTCTTGTAATCTGTTAAAATATTTAGGAAAGCTTCACTTGGTATTTCAACTTTACCTATGGTTTTCATCTTCTTTTTACCTTCTTTTTGTTTATCTAGAAGTTTTCTTTTTCTAGTGATATCTCCTCCATAGCACTTTGCTAATACATCTTTTCTCATGGCTTTGATATCACTTCTAGCTATTACTTTACTACCGATAACAGCTTGAATTGGTACTTCAAACATTTGTCTTGGTATTAGATTTTTTAAATTGTCTACCATCTTTCTGGCTCTATCATAGGCAAAATCTTTGTGCACTATTAGTGATAGGGCATCTACTATTTCTCCATTTAGGAGAATATCCATTTTTACTAGGGAACTTGTTTTATAACCGATTACTTCATAATCAAATGAAGCATAACCTTTTGTTGAAGATTTTAAGCGATCAAAAAAATCATATACTATTTCAGATAATGGCAATTCGTAATGTATATTTACTCTGGTGGTATCTAAGTAATCTATACTTTTATATATTCCTCTTTTATCTTGACATAGTTCCATTATTTCTCCTATATATTTAGTTGGTACTAAGATATTTGTAAAGATATATGGTTCTTTTATTTCTTTTATTTTTACTCTATCTGGCATCATACTAGGATTATCTACAAAAATAGTTGTTCCATCTGTAAGATTTATTTCATAATTTACTGATGGTGTAGTAGCTATAATTTCAATAGCAAACTCTCTTTCTATTCTCTCTGATATTATTTCTAAATGTAATAGCCCTAAGAAGCCCATACGAAAGCCAAAGCCTAAAGTACTTGAAGTCTCTGGTTCGAAAGTTAAGGCTGAATCATTTAATTTTAGTTTTTCTATAGCTTCTTTTAAATTAGGATATTTACTTGGCTCAATAGGATATATTCCGCAATAAACCATTGGTTTCATTTTTTTATATCCCGGTAAGACTTCTTTAGCTTCATCATTATAGTCAGTAATGGTGTCTCCTACTTCTACAGATGAGAGACTTTTTATTGAAGCTGTTATGAATCCTACTTCTCCTGCTTCTAATTCTTCTACTTCTTTTTCAAATGGGGTATGATAACCTAATGATACAACATCATATACTGCTCCGCTTTTCATCATTTTTATTTTTGTTTTTTTGGTTAATTTGCCAGACATTACTCTGACTAATATAACTACTCCTCGGTATGGATCAAAATAGCTATCAAAGATTAGACATTTTAATTTATCATTAATTATACGAGGAGAGGGAATTTTCTCTGTAATAGCGGTCATTAGTTTATCTATACCTACTCCTGTTTTAGCAGATACTTTTATTATTTCATCACTTGTAAAACCAAAGGTATCATATAATTCTTTTTCTACTTTAGCAATATCTGCACTTGGTAAATCTATTTTATTGATTACTGGTATTATTTCTAGGTTATTATCTAAAGCTAAATAGACATTTGCTAGTGTTTGTGCTTCTATTCCTTGAGTAGCATCTACTACGAGAATAGCTCCCTCACAGGCTGCTAATGAGCGAGATACTTCATAACTAAAATCAACATGTCCCGGAGTATCTATTAAGTTTAATATGTATCCGTTATATGACAAGCGAACAGCATTTAACTTTATGGTTATTCCTCTTTCTCTTTCTAGTTCCATATTATCTAGTAATTGCTCTTTCATTTGTCTTTTATCTACTTCTCCTGTATATTCGAGAATACGATCGGCTAATGTACTTTTACCATGATCTATATGGGCTATTATACTAAAATTTCTTATTTTTGATGTATTCATATTTATCACACGCTTTCATATTAAATTATATCAAAAATTGATATAAAAGAAAAGAAGAAAACTTAGATTTTCTTCGGTTTCTCTTAGACATTCTTTATTTTCTTTTCTTTATATGTAGATATACTTATGTAATTATTATATAGTACTTTAAAAAGCAGAATTATTCTTCTGCTTTCTTAGTAGGCTTTTTAGTAGTAGTTTTCTTTGCTGTTTGTTTTTCTTCTGTTTTTTTAGTAGTAGTTTTTTTAGCAGGAGTTTTAGTTTCTGCTTTCTTTTCTACTTTCTCTTCTTTTTTTACTTCTTTTGGTGTATATTTCTTACCATTTAAGGCATCTTTAGCAATAATTACTAAATCAGTAAATGCTTTTGGATTATCAATAGCAAGTTCACTAAGCATTTTTCTATTTACTGTAACTCCAGCTTTATTTAATCCGTCAATAAATCTTGAGTATGAAATATCATTTTCTCTACATCCTGCATTTATTCTTGTAATCCATAATTTTCTGAAATTTCTTTTATTTTGTTTTCTATCTCTAAAAGCATATACACCAGAGTGCATTACTTGTTCATGAGCAGTCTTATATAATCTATGTTTACTACCAAAATAACCTTTTGCTTCTTTTAATACTTTTTTTCTTCTAGCACGTGCAACAGTGCCACCTTTAACTCTTGTCATGTTTACCTCCTATATTAAATCTTTAATTCTCTTATAATCTGCTTTACTAAGTCCTGTTGATTGTTTCTTACTAGATGCTCTAGCAGCACTATTTTTTCCTGTATTATGTAAAACTCCTTGTCTTGATTTACTAATTGATCCACTTTGTCTTACATTTAAAACTTTCTTTGTTCCTTTATGTGTCTTCATTTTATTCTTCTTTAGTTTTGTCATAATATCCTCCTTCTATTTCTTCGGTGCAAGTTGCATAAACATTGTTCTACCTTCTATTTTAGAATTTAATTCTATTTCTGCAACATCACTTACTTCATCATAAAATCTATCTAATACTTCTTTTGCAAGTTCTGGATGAGCAATTTGTCTTCCTTTGAATCTAATACTAGCTTTTACTTTATTGCCTTTTTCAAAAGCTTTCTTAGCATTATTAACTCTGGTATTAAAATCATGAATATCAATATTTACTGATAATCTAAACTCTTTTGTTTCTACCATAGATTCTCTTTGCTTCTTTTGTGCTTCTTTACTTTTCTTTTTCTTTTCATACTTAAATTTGTTATAGTCCATTATTTTGCATACTGGCATATTGCCATTTTCACTCATAAGCACTAAGTCAAAACCAGCATATCCTGCTAGTGTAAGAGCATCTTGTTTACTTTTAACACCAAGACTTTCTCCGTTTGGTCCAATTACCATCATTTCCTTACATCTAATTTGTTCATTGATAGGATTATCCTTTAAAGTAGCTATAGCTAACACCTCCAAAAAAATGAATACTAAAGAAGTATTCATTTATCTATAAAAGCCCAATAATATTGTTAAATAAAGTATGCAGCTCTTTTACCTATTACTACTCGTAATCAGGTGAGATAAATAATCTTCTTTCCGTTTCGTATTAATTATATTACATATTATTCATAAAGTCAACTAAAAATTACACCAAAAATTACTATTTATGATTAATTTGTGATAATGTCTTAAGTAGTGACTTGCGAAAATGTTTCAAAATCATATAATATTGTCAGACAATAATTTGAAATGGATCGGCGGAACTACCTATATTTTCTTCTTTTATTTTTGTATCTTCTTTTAAATGTAAAACAGGTGATATGTTACTTACAACATAAGTATCTGTTGCATTTACGCTTCCATCAGTTAATATTTCAAATGCTGCGGCCATTCTAGAAGAATAACTTGTTAATAACCATGCTTTTTCACTATTTGGTAACAATAGTGTTTTCATCCAATTACTACCAGTACATGAACTATTATCATAAGTATTTACATCATGAACGCAAGTTCTTAAATCTACAGCATATCCATAATCACTAGCATATGGTACTGCTATTTGTCCATTCCAAGTTAGATTTCTACTACTATCATAAACACTTCCTGAATTTCTTTCCATATCATATATTGAGCTTGCTGATACTATGACTGTATTATTTCCTCTTAAATAATAAGTAGTAGTGGCTATTAAGTTTTTTGTTTCATCATTTTTTAATCCTTTTGAAGTGAAATCACATGATGTTGTGGCATTCGCACTACCTGCATAGCAAGTACCACTAGTGCTATTCCAATATAAGCTTCCACCTACGCCTAAACTTTCATATCCTGGATTTAGTAGTTTCATTAGATCAGCTTCACTCCAATCACTAGTTCCATATCCACCAGTATTTGACCCAGTAGAAGCAGTATCCCATGAATATGCTCCTATAATTTCATTTCTCATTATCTTTACTTTACCATTGAAGACTCCTATTATTCTCCATACTTCACAAGTATCTGATGATTGATTAGAATAATCACTACAATTAAAATATATATAGTTATTAGGACTAGCTCCATAGTATCTTATATTACCAGAATCTATATTAGTACTAGAACTACCTAATCTATCATTCATAAGAGAGGCATTACTAGCTATGTTATATGTAATACTGTATACTGTCGCAGTACTCTTTTCACTCTCAGTATATAAATTAGTAATATACTCTGCTAGATTATTACCATTTATTATAGTAAGTTCATTATATGGAAGTATATTCATATCAGTAGATATATTACTAGAGATTACTCCTAGAGTTATAGTTATATCACTATCGGAGTTATTCTTAACTTGAGCATATACTTT
>CAYYXX010000034.1:0-9928 GCA_964475905.1 uncultured Clostridium sp.
CATAACCTCAGCCTTAATAAAACCCCTTTCAAAATCAGAATGAATAATACCCGCACAAAGAGGAGCAGTCATACCCTTTTTAAAAGTCCAAGCACGAACCTCATCTTTACCAACAGTAAAAAAAGTTGCCAAGCCAAGTAAATCATAAGTCATATTAATTAACCTCTCCACTCCACTTTCTTTTATACCCAAATCATCTAAAAACAACTTTCTCTCTTTTTCATCATCAAGAAAAGATAACTCGCTTTCCAATTTAGCACATATAATACAAGCTAAATTACCCTCATTTTTAGCATATTCCTCAACCAATTTAGTATAATTATTACCAGTATTAACACAACTATCATCAACATTCATAGCATAAATAATAGGTTTCAAAGTAATTAAATTAAAAGAACTAATAATCTTCAATTCATCATCAGACAAATTAAGTTTCCTAATAGGAATATTACTCTCTAAAGCCTCTTTAATACGCTCAAGTAATTCAACTTCCTTAATATCATTTTTATTTTTAGTCGTCATAGCCCTCTTACCAATCTTATTAATTCTTGAAGTAACAATCTCCAAATCAGAAAGAACAAGCTCTACATTAATAACTTCAATATCCCGAATAGGATCAACATTACCATCAACATGAATAATATTCTCATCATCAAAACAACGAACAACCTCAACAACTGCATCAACCTGTCTAATATGCGATAAAAACTTATTACCCAAGCCCTCACCATCACTAGCTCCCTTAACAAGACCAGCAATATCAGTAAACTCATAAGTAGTAGGAATAACCCTTTCAGGATTATACATATCCCTTAAAACATCAATCCTATCATCAGGAACAATAACCACTCCCACATTAGGATCAATAGTAGCAAAAGGATAATTAGCCATTAAAATACTCTTCTTAGTAATAGCATTAAACAAAGTACTCTTCCCAACATTAGGAAGACCAACAATACCCGCTGTTAAACTCATATATATCACTTCTTTCCCAACTATTATAACAAATATTTAACATAAAATAAACATTTTTACCAAAAAAAGTTATACCTAAGTATAACCCTTATAACATAACACCAGTCCCCACACCAATAGGAATTCCAATAATATAAAAAGCCATAATAATAATAAACCACAAAATAGTAAAAGCAATAGCATAAGGAACCATTAAACTCATAGCATCAGAAATCGTAATAACATCATTCTTCCTCTTATTATAAATATGTAAAAAGCCAATTAAAATAACAAAATAACTAAACAAAGGAGTAAGCCCCTTAACACTACTATCAGCAGCTCTAAATACCGCTTCAGCAAATTCAGGAGTCATTGAACTTTGCATAAACAAAGGCACAATAACCGGAGACAACATAGCCCACTTAGTCGAAGCAATAGGTACAAAGAAAGTACAAATAGCCACTATCACAAAAGTAACAACTACAAGAAGTAACCCCGTAAACTGAAAAGAATTAAGTACTTCAGATAAAGAAGCAACAATAAACAAACCAATATTAGTTTCCTTAAAAACTAAACAAAATTGTGAAGCAAAAAATATAAGAACAAGAAGAGAAGCAACATCCTTAAGATAATAACTCATACCATCAACTAAATCCCTATTATCATCAATAGTACCAACCCTTATACCATAAATTAAAGAACTAAAAATAAGTAAAAATGAAAATATTGTAACCGAACCCTGATAGAAGTAAGAACCCTCACCAAAGAGCATATCAACATACTTACTTTGACTAAGATCAAGAAGTAAAGAAGAAAACGGAAGTCCCCTAACAATACAATAAACAAGAATTAAAATAACAATCAAAGAAGCACCAATAGAAATAACAACACCCTTTCTCTCTTTCTTACTAGGAGTCCCATCTTGACTAGGTTCCTCCTCATCAAAATAATACTTACCAAGTTTAGGAATAATAAACCTCTCAGTAATAACCATACCAACATAAGAAATAAGTATCATACTAATAAAAGTAAAAATAATATTACCATACAAATTAACATCATAAGAAGTATCAAGAATAGCACTAGCTTTATTAGAATATAAAGAAAGCATTGAATCAAGCCTATTAATAATAAAATTAGCCCCATATCCAAAAGTAATACCCGAAAAACAAGCACAAATACCCGCTGACGGATGTCTACCAAGATTCATAAATAAAATAGCAGATAAAGGAATAAGTATTACATACCCCACTTCATAAAACATTGAAAATATAATTCCAAGTAAAACAACCAAAAAAGTTAAAACTCTTCTAGGAACTTTCTCTCCAATCATCTTAAACAAAGAATTAAGATAACCAGACTTATAACCAACACCAACTCCCAATAACCCAATTATCAAATTACCCAAAGGAGCAAAATTAATAAAATTATCAAGCATACTACTAATCAAATACTGAATACCAGTTCTATTAAACAAATTATTAATATTAACAACCTGACTATTCAAATCACCAGTAGCTTCATTAACAACATAATAACTAGCCTCTAAATTAAGAATACTACCCACACTACTAATAATCATAATACCAATAGTAAGAATTAAAAATACTAATGCCGGATGAAGTCTAATTTTCTTCTTTTTCATAACATACCACCTTTTTAATTTTCTTATTAAGTAAAACCCTAGGTAACATAACAACCCTAGAACACTTAACACACTTAATTTTAACATCCGCTCCCAATCTCACAATTTCAAAATCATAAGATCCACAAGGATGAACTTTCTTAAGCGTAACAATATCACCTAAATTATAATTCACACAATCACTTCCATATTCATATATAATTATAGCATTAAATTAATAACAAGTAAATTAATAAACTATACATTTTAAATTTTTATTTCATATCTTAACCTAAGAATATTGTAAAAAAAAGTATCATTTGATATAATAAAGAAGTATAAAGAGAGGATGAAAGAAGTGAAAAAAGAAGTAAGAAAAAAAAGAAAACTAAATATACAAAAAGTATTTAATTTAGTAAGTGCAATGTTCATACTAGCCTGCTGTATATTCTATGGATCAAGATTCCTAAAACTATATATAGCAAATAACAAAACAGAAAAAATAGTAGTACTAGGAGACATTATAAAAGAAAACAATAAAGATAATAATAACTTTCAAGAAATAAATGATGAATACTATTTTACAAAAGATACAAATAACAACTATATAAAATACTCTGGATTACTATGGAGAATAATAAAAATAAATAATGATAAAACAATAACCCTAGTATCAAACAATTCATTAACATCATTAAATCCCGGTAATAATACAGAATATCAAAAAACATATATAAATAAATGGTTAAATAAAACTAATGAAAACAATACCGGTATCCTAGAAAAAAATCTAAATAACACTGAAAAATACCTAACATACACAAGAACATGTAAAGATAAAATTACAAATACTAAAAACATAACATGTAAAGATAAGATAGAAGAAACCTATATAACAATACCATCAATATATGATTACATAAATACTGGAGGAACAAACGGCTTTATGAATAATAAAGAATACTTCTATCTAATAAATACAAACAAAGATAATAAACAAATGTATATAGATTCATCAGGAAAAACCAATACCGCAGATGAAGAAATACTAGGCATAAAAGCCGTAATAACCCTAAAAAACAACATAGCATTAAAAGACGGAAACGGTAGTGAAGATAACCCATATACATTTGAAGAAGAAGAAAGTATGCTAGGAAGTTATGTAAAATTAGGCGAAGACATCTGGAGAATATATAGTATAGAAGACAATATACTAAAACTATCACTAAACGACTATTTAAAAATAAATAATAAAGAAATAAAATACAAATATTCAAATAGCGGTTACTATCACAATGACACCAAAGAAGGATCATTAGCCTATTACTTAAATAAAACATATCTAAATACACTAAGTTATAAAGATATAATAAAAGAAAGAAAATTCTCCAACGGATTATATAGCAGTAATACAAATTTTGACTACACAAAAGTATTAACAACCACTATAGATACCAAAGTATCACTACTAAGTATAGGCAATATATTCTTAAATAATAAAGCCAATTACTTCATATCAACAGGAGTAACAAAAGATAGTAATTTAATATACGTAATGCAAGATGACTATAAACTATATACCAAAACATCCACTACTAACTTAAGAATAATTCCCGTAATATCAATAACTAAAGATCAATTAGTAGAAGGAAATGGAACTATTAATAGTCCATATGAGGTAAAATAATATGAGAAAGAAAAAAAATAAAAAAATATATAAAACAACCATTATCTTCATTATACTAGACCTAATAGTAATAGCCTGTTTCATAATGATGTATGGACCATGGGATAAAGTAAGAAATATGTATGTAAATACAGCACTAAAAACCATGTCTCATCAATACTTTGCAAATATCTTCTACAGTCAAGAAACAATAGATAAGATATCAAGCAGTAATTACTTCGTAACAATTAATGAAGATGCTAATACAGAAGATGTAATAATAAATACCAAAGAAAAAACAAAATACAAAGACAAATATGAAGAAGAACTATTTACAAGAGATAATCCAGATGACGCATATAAAATAATAAACCTAAAAGTAGGTACATCAAAAGGTTATCTAGTAGCAATTTATAAACCAGAAAAAGTAAAACTAATATCAACTAAACAATTCAATATAGGAGGCAAAGGAGAAAGAATATTAACCATGTGTCCAAGATACAATGCAACAGTATGTATAAATGGTGGAGGCTTTGTAGATGAAGGTTACGGTTCAGATATCCCAATCGGAGTAGTAATCCAAGATGGTGAAATAACATGGGGAAAAGAAAATGCCGATACATATAGAGATAACATCATAGGACTTACAAAAGACGGAAAACTAAAACTAATGAGTAATGCAACTGCAAACGAAGCCCTAAAAGAAGGTATAACAGATGCCATGATATTTGGACCATTCCTAATAGTAAACGGAAAGCCATTAGAAATAGTAGGAGATCCATGGGGTCAAGCACCAAGAGTAGCCATAGGGCAAACAAAAGACGGAATAATCCTATTCCTAGTAGTAGACGGCGAAAACTACATAAACGGAGCAAGTCTACAAGATATGGTTGACATACTTCAAAGATACGGAGCCTACAATGCAGCAAACCTAGACGGAGGACAATCATCAAGTCTAGTAGTAAATAGTAAACTATACAACAACCCACCACCAGCAGCCAAAAGACAAGGCGGAAGATATGTCGTAACAGGTTGGGGACTACTCGAATAAAGCTTAAATAACATAAGCTTTTTTCATTTACAAAATAAAACACATTTGATATACTAAATATAGGTGGTAAAATGAGTAAAAGAAGAAAAAAAAGAAAACTAAAAAAAAGTGTAAAAACAATATTAACAATACTAATACTATTACTAAGTTCTTACCTAGTCTATAAAATATTACCAAAAAACAATTATATAGAAGAAGGAAAACAACCAGTAACAGAAGAAAAAGAAAAACACTATGAATTATCCCTAATAGCAGTCGGAGACAACCTAATACACTCCTCTGTTTATAAAGACGCCAATAAACACGCCAATTATAACGGTTATGACTTCAAACCAATAATAACCAATATAAAAGAAATAGTATCAAATTATGATATCGGATACTACAACCAAGAAACCATACTAGGAGGCACAGAACTAGGATTAACAGATTACCCAACATTCAACTCCCCATATGAAGCAGGAGATGCCATGATAGATGCAGGATTCAACCTAGTTAGCTTAGCCACAAACCACACAATGGACTCTGGAAAAAAAGCAGTAGAAAACTCATGTCAATACTGGAATTCAAAAGAAAACATATTAACATCTGGTAGTTATTGTAGTAAAGAAGAAAAAGAAGAAATAAAAATAGAAGAAAAAAACAATATAACTTACACTATGTTAAATTACACATACGGAACAAATGGTATGCCAGTACCAAACGAATATCTAGTAAATGTATGGCCAACAGATATAGATAATATCAACAATCCCGAAAAAGACACAAAATATCAAGCATATAAAACAAAAGTAAAAGAAGACATAGAAAAAGTAAGAGATAAAGTAGATCTCTTAATCGTAGCTATGCACTGGGGCGTAGAATACACACATAATCCAACAAACTATGAAATAGACATGGCCACATACCTATCATCACTAGGAGTAGACCTAATAATAGGAACACATCCCCATGTTATACAACCCGTAACATGGATAGATAACACCTTAGTAATATATTCACTAGGTAACTTTCTATCAGCCCAATACCAAAACAAAAGTACCTGTACAAACTATAAATGTACAGTAGGCTTAATGACAAACCTAAAAATAGAAAAAACAGAAAAAGGTAAAGAAAAAGAAATAAAAATAACTAATGTCGAAAATGAATTAATATACAATTACTATAATCAATCAACATGGCGTGGCTTTAAAATAATACCATTTAGTAATGAAGAAATAAAAACATACCTACCAAACTATAAAACTATATATAACACCTATAAAGAAGTAGTCCAAAGACTAGATAATACCATGTATGTAAAAGAAACTATAGAATAAAATATCACATTAACTAGTGATATTTTTTTTCAAAATAGAATTAATAACCACTTCACTACTACCATTAATAATACCATCAATAACAATATTCTCAACATCCCTAGAAATAATCTTATCAATCTTTCTAGCACCAAATTCATAAAAATTACTCATACTAACAATCTCATCAATAACATTATCATCAATATTAATAACAATATTAGCATACTTACTCCTAATAGTAGCAATCCTCTTAATAACAATATCCCTAATAGTAGTATCATCAAGCCTATCAAAAATAATAATATTATCAATTCTATTAATAAAAGCCGTACTAAAATAATCCTTTAAACAAGAAGAAATATTACCATTATTAACCCTATTAAAACCAATACCATTCTTCTCAAAACCAACATTAGAAGTCATAATAACCACAACATTATTAAACCTAATAACCCTACCCTTAGAATTCTTAATCTTCCCCTCTTCCAAAATCTGATAAAACAAATTAATAACCGAAGGATGTGCTTTATCAACCTCATCAAGTAAAAGAACACAATTAGGCTTATTTCTAATTTCCTCTAAAACATTCCTATTATCATCATAACCAATATATCCCGGAGAAGAACCAAGAAACTTATTAACTGAAGTACTATCACTATATTCACTCATATCCATTCTAATAAAATTATCTTCTCCTACTAAAAGCTTAGCATATTCCTTAGCAAGTCTACTCTTACCAACACCAGATGGCCCTACAAATAAAAGAGAATAACACTTATCATTATAACCACATTTAATTCTTTTAGTAATATCCATCAAACTATCAATAGCAGTATTCTCCCCAATAATAATACTATTAAGACTATTCTTCATATCATCAATACTACCAGTATTAGAAATAATCTCATATACAGGAACACCAGTTCTATTACTAATAACTGAAGCAATATCATGCGTAGTAACAACATTCTTTACATCTTTATTTAACAATTCAATATCATTCAAACGAGACATAAGTTCTGTCTCCTTTTTCCTCAAAGAATAAGCTTTATCAATATTATTATCAATAATATAACTATTTTTATCCTTATTTAATTTACAAATTTCTTTCTTAATACACCTAATCTCATTATCAGAAGAATTCCCCTTAAGACAAGTCCTAGAAGAAACCTCATCTAAAATATCAATTTCCTTATCAGGCCTATTCCTATCAAAAATATATTTTTCAGATAAATTAACAATAACATCAATCATCTCATCATTAATAACAACATTATGATATTTCTCATAAATCCCCCTAATATTCATCAAAATATTCTTAGTTTCAATAACACTAGGTTCATTAACAATTACCTTTTGAAACCTCCTTTCCAACGCACTATCACTTTCAATAAACTTCTTATATTCCTCAGTAGTAGTAGCACCAATACATCTAATCTTTCCTCTAGCAAGAGCAGGCTTCAAAATATTAGAAGCATCAATAGCCCCCTCTGCCCCACCAGCTCCTACTAAAGTATGAATTTCATCAATAAACAAAATAATATCATCATTATCTTCAATCTCTTTAATAACTTTCTTCATTCTCTCCTCAAATTCTCCACGATATTTAGTTCCCGCTACCATAGTAGCCATATCAAGAGAAATAATCTTCTTATTAATAAGCTGTCTAGGTACATCCCCATCAACAATCATCCTAGATAATTCTTCCACAATAGCAGTCTTCCCAACTCCAGCCTCCCCAATTAAAATAGGATTATTCTTCGTTCTACGACATAAAATCTCCATAACCCTCTTAACCTCTTTATCCCTACCAAAAACAGGATCCAACCCCTCTCTAGAAGCCTCCCCAGTAAGATCATAACCCAAATCATATATAAGTAATTTTCTCTTCTTATTCTTTTTACCCCTCTTAATTAAACTAGAAGAAAACTCATCATACATATCTTCAATATCAATACCCATACCAATAATAATCCTAATAGCAATACCCTCTCCCTCTTCAAGCATTGAAAAAAACAAATGCTCTAAAGATACTTCCCCATCATTATTTTCCCTACTATCAATAATAGCATTTTGAATAACTCTTCTAAGTAAAGGAGTATATAAAAACACTTCATTCTTTCTATTAGTAGTACCAACAATCTTACAAAGTTCTTCCTTAAAATTATCATACCTAAGCCCATAATCCTTAAGTCTAATACAAATATTACTATCACTATTAAGAATAGCTAAAAGTAAATGCTCTGTCCCAATATAAGGATGCCCAAGCTCTATCATTTCCCTCCTAGCATTAACTAAAATAGACTGAGCCTCCTCATTAAAATTACCAATCATAATATTCTCCTTTCATATCTATTCTATGAATATAATGCTATATATTTAATAATTTTAAACAATAAATTTCTATTTTATTCATCAAAAAGAAGATACCCATAAATATCTTCCTTAATATTAACTTACTACTAATCTATAAGGATCAGTACTACTACCTATATTATTACTTTCTATACTTATATTGGAGTTTAGGAATAAGGTTGGGACAACAGAATAAGAGGAGGACGCGTGGTACCACCAGTAAGCATCGCCGTCCGAATAGACACACCACACACGGTCGGTATCGCTCGGACTCAGGATTAATAACCAACTATCGCCTGAAAATATACTTTTCATCCAGTTATTATTTTTACAGACATCTTGGTAATAATTATTTAGCATATAGGCATTTCCGTCTTCATCTTTACATTGACTTAAGTCTACTGAATATCCATAATCACTAGGGTACGCCAAGGCTACATATCCTGTCCAACTTGTTGGTCTTCCTGAATATACAGTACCAGTAGTTTTTTCTTTTTCATATATTTGATCAGCATATACCTGATTTGAACCATGTCCTCTTATTGACCAAGTACTTTCTGATATTAGATTTCTTGTAGTAACATTTTTTAGTCCAGTACTTGTAAAATCACAGGTTGTTGTAGCATTATTTTGATTTTTAAAGCAGGTACCGCTACTGGCATTCCAATATAGACTTTGTCCATAACCTTGATCATTAGTATCAGTTGTATATACACTACTTGGATTAAGTAGTTTCATTAGTCTTGCTGTTGTCCAGTCATTTTTACCATAATCTGTTTCTGCTCCAGTAGATGTATTCTTATTATCCCAAGAATAAGTACCTATTGAGGAGTTTCTCATTATCTTTACTTTACCATTAAAGACTCCTATTATTCTCCATAACTCACAAGTATCACTTGTTTGATTAGAATAATCATTACAATTAAAGTAGATATAGTTATTTGGACTAGCTCCATAGTATCTTACATTACTACCTA
>CAYYXX010000035.1:0-9310 GCA_964475905.1 uncultured Clostridium sp.
AATAAACAAATTATTATTGCTTCTGATAGGTCTGTTGATGATTTAAAAATGTTAGAAGATAGGCTTATTACTAGATTTAATTGGGGACTTACTGCTAATATAACGCCTCCTGATTTTAATTTGCGAGTGGATATTATTAAAAGAAAAATTGCTCATCAGGAAACGGGAGATGATGTTCCTATTGAAGTAATTGAATATATTGCTAATATTAATGATTCTGATGTTCGGCAACTAGAGGGAGCTATTACAAGAGTTTTTGCTTATGCTTTGATGATGAATCATGGTATTGTTACTTTGGATATTGCTGTTGATGCTCTTAAGGATAAGATTAGTGAAAGAAGTGTTTATAAAAATGATATTCATAGAATTCAGAGAATTGTTTGTGAATATTTTAAAATTGATATTGAAGATTTGAAAGGTAAGAAAAGAAGTAAAGATATTAATTATCAGCGACAAATTGCTATATATTTATGTAGAATTATAACAAATGAGTCTTTTCCTAAGATGGGGACTTATTTTGGAGGAAGAGATCATTCTACTATTATCAGTGCTTATCAGAAAATACAAAAAGATTTAGAGACTAATTTTCAACTTCAAACAGTAATAGAGGAGTTAAAAAAGAGAATATAGTTGATAAGTAACAAAGTTATCCACAGGTCTGTGGATAGAAAAAGGTATATAAAACAAGGAAAAAAGAGAGTTTTCCACAATATCCACAGTATAATAATAATAATATAATAATAAATAAAGGAAAGAGGATGATAAAAATGAAATTAGTTGTAAAAAAAGAAATATTATTAGAAAGTTTAAATAATACAGCGAGGGCTATATCTACAAAAAATTTGATACCTATACTTACTGGAATAAAATTTGAATTAAAAGAAGAGGGATTATATTTATATGCTAGTGATACTGATGTATCTATTAGATCTTTTATTCCTAAAGAAAAGCTTACTAGCTTAGATGAACTTGGTAGTATAGTAATAGGGGGTAAGTATATTGTTGAAATAATTAGAAAGAGTCCTAATACAGATATTACTATTGAAGTTATAGATGGATTTAAGATGATTGTTAGTACTAATACTGTTGATTCTAAATTTGAATTGAATGGGGTTAATCCTAATGAATTTCCTAATTTGGATTTAGATGAGACTAAAGAACCTATTATTATTAATAATGGTGTATTTAAGGATATTATTAATCAAACTGTTTTTGCTATATCACAGAGTGAAACTAGACCTTTACTTACTGGTATTAATTTTAGAATTAATAATGGTAACTTAGATGTTATTGCTACTGATTCTTATAGATTGGCAAGAAAGCTTGTTTCTATTGATAAGGTAGATGATCCTGATATTAATATTGTAATACCTGGTAAGAATTTAGTTGAGCTTACTAAAATGCTTGATAATGATGAGAAGAATTTAGAAATTCATTTATTTAGTAATAAGGTGTTATTTAAGTATGAGAATATTGTATTTTTATCTAGATTACTTTCTGGTACTTATCCTACTACTAGTGATATTATACCTAAGAATTTTGAGATTTTATTAGAGTGTTCTTTTATTGAGTTATATGATATGATTGATAGGGCTAGTTTACTTACTTCTGATAAGGAGAAGAATACTATTAATTTATCTTTACATGAAAATGTACTTGTTATTTCTTCTAATAGTCCTGAAATTGGTAATGTAGAACAGAAAATTAGTGTAGTATCTGATAAGAGTATTGATATTTCTTTTAGTTCAAAATTTATGTTAGATGCTATGAAGAGTTTTAATAAGGATAAGATTGTTTTATGTATGAATAATGATAGTTCTCCTATTGTTATTAAGAGTAATGAGGATGAATCTTTAATTCAATTGGTACTTCCTATTAAGACTAGTTAATTCTATCAACAGGAGTTGTTGATAAAGATAATAAAAAGAGTTTTTATGTATTTTACTTTTTAGTAGAAGATGTTGAGACTCTTTTTTTTATTACTTATTTAGTATTAAGTTTATGAATTTGGAGGAAAATATGGGTTTATTTTCTTTTTTTATGCAAAATATGATATTATTCGACAAAAAGCGACATAGTTCGACATTTTTATATGGTTTAATATCAAGTACATATTTTTATATGTGGAAAGGGGGATGTGTTTATATGAATAATTATATTGTTAATGATGATGTTTTGTGCTTTACTTCGGTTAATGATGGTAATGAAACTTTTTTAATTGAAAGGGATAATGAGATTAATTTAGATGTTAATTCTTTTGAACTTATAAAAAGAAGTTGTAAATTTTATGGGAATTCTTATAAAATTCAAAGGCAATTTATTATTGATGTATTTAATTATTATATTAAAACGCCAATTGTTATTTCACCTTATTGTATGCTTATCTTTTTTCCTACTACCGCTCCTAATTCAAATAAATGTATTTGGATATCTTATAATAATATTGATAGGTATGTAAAAGAAGATGGTTTTACTAGAATATATTTTTCTGGTGGAAAAGAGATAAATATTGATGTTTCTTATGCTACTATTGACAGTCAGATTACTAAATGTATTAAGATAGAAAAATATTTGAAGTGTATAATGAGAAAAGCACTAGATAAGTAGTAAAACGCGTTATTTTTAACGCGTTTTTGCTTTAAATTTTAGTGGAAATATGGTATAATTATAGATGTATAGGGGTACATAAAGTTAGTAGGGTGAAAATATGAGCAAAATAATATTTTTGTAGTGAAATTAAAAAGAATATATTTGAAAAATTATCGTAATTATGAAGAAATATTTATAGATTTTAATGATAAATTAAATATTGTAATAGGAGATAATGCTCAAGGAAAAACTAATTTATTAGAATCAATTTATGTACTTGCTGTTACAAAGTCTTTTTTGTCTATTACTGATAAAAATTTAATTATGTTTGATAAGAAGTATTCTTTAATTAAAGGGATTTTAAGTAAGTTTAATTCTTTGACTGAATTGGAAGTATTAATTAATGAAAATGGTAAAATAGTTAAAAGTAATAAAAAAGAATTAAGGAGATTAAGGGATTATATTTCTAAGATGAATGTTATTATATTTAGTAGTAATAGTATTAGAGTATTTAAGGATGGACCTTCTAGTAGGAGAAAATATTTTAATATTCAGATTAGTCAACTTAATAGAAGTTATTTAGATAATTTAAGTAATTATAATGTGTTGTTGAGACAAAGAAATGAATTTTTGAAAAGGATTAATATAAATAAGAAAAGTGATAGAGATTATTTAGAAATAATTGATAATAAGTATGCTGAGTTGTCTTTAAGTCTATTTAAGTTTAGGATGAGATATGTTGATTTAATTAATAAGTATATTGATGATATATTTTATTCTATAACTAATTTACATGGATTGAAGTTAGTTTATAATTCTAATATTAGTAATTTTGATAAGAATATATTAGTTGATAAATTAAAAAGTAGTTTAGTTCGTGATGTAAATTATAAGATGACTTTTATAGGGCCTAATAGGGATGATTTTTATTTTGAATTAGATAATAAGAATTTATCTTTATATGGATCTCAAGGGCAAGTTAGATGTGCTGTTTTAGCTCTTAAATTGGCTGAAGTTAATTTGTTTAAGGAAATATTAATGGATAGTCCTATTTTACTTTTAGATGATATATTTAGTGAGTTAGATATAAAGAAGAGGAATAATATACTTGATTATTTAGATGATAATATACAAGTTATAATTACTACTACTGATGTAGAAAATATTAATAAAGATATAAGAGATAGGGCAAGTATTTATGAAATAAAAAATGGAAAATTGTTTTTAGAAAATGATTTAATGCAGGAAGGTGATGAAAATGAATAATAATGAACATTATGATGCTTCGGATATTCAAGTATTAGAGGGACTTGAGGCAGTAAGAAAGAGACCTGGTATGTATATTGGTAGTACTAGTGAGAAAGGTTTACATCATTTAGTATGGGAAATTGTTGATAATGCTATTGATGAGGCTTTAGCTGGGTATTGTGATGATATTGAGATAGTTATTAATAAAGATGGTTCTGTTACTGTTAAGGATGATGGTAGGGGTATTCCTGTTGAAGTACATCCTAAGACTGGTTTATCTACTGTTGAGACAGTATATACTGTGCTTCATGCTGGTGGTAAATTTGGTGGAGGAGGATATAAAGTATCTGGTGGTCTTCATGGTGTTGGTGCTTCTGTTGTTAATGCCCTTAGTAAATGGGTTGAAGTAACTGTTTATAAAGATGGAAAAGTTCATTATATTAAATTTGCTAATGGTGGTCATACTGTTTCTCCTCTTAAGGTAATTGGGGAGTGTAGTAGTGATAGAACAGGTACTACAGTAACTTTTATGCCAGATGAAGAAATATTTAAGGAAACTACTACTTTTAGTTATGATGTTTTAAAGACTAGAACTAGGGAACTTGCTTTTTTAAATAAGGGTCTTCGTATAATAATTATGGATGATAGAACTTCAGAAAAGGATACTTTTATTTATGAGGGTGGAATAAAGGAATTTGTTGCTTATGTTAATAAAAATAGAACTCCTATTCATGAGGATATTGTTTATGTTGAGGGAATGGAAAGTGATATTTCAATAGAGGTGGCACTTCAATATAATGATGGTTATAATGCTACGGTGTATTCGTTTGTTAATAATATTATTACTCCAGAGGGCGGTACTCATGAGGATGGTGTTAAATTAGCCTTAACTAGAATTATTAATAATTATGCAAAGAATAATAAATTCTTAAAAGATAATGATGAGCCATTGACTGGTGATGATGTTAGAGAGGGTATTACGATGATAATATCTGCTAAAGTTCCTGAACCACAGTTTGAGGGACAGACTAAGACAAAACTTGGTAATAGTGAGGTTCGAAAGGTAGCTGCTAGTATTTTTGCTAGTGCGTTTGAAAGATTTTTAATGGAGCATCCTAATGATGCTAAGATTATTGTTGAAAAGTCAATGACTGCTGCTAGGGCTAGAGTAGCTGCTAAGAGGGCTAGGGAGCTTACGAGAAGAAAAGGTGGACTTGAAATTACTAATTATTGGGGTAAACTTACTGATTGTTCTTCTAAAGATGCTACTATATCAGAGATGTTTATAGTAGAGGGAGATTCTGCTGCTGGTAGTGCTAAGATGGGTAGAGATCCTATTACTCAAGCTATACTTCCTATAAGGGGTAAAATTCTTAATGTTGAAAAGGCAAGACTTGATAGAATTCTTGCTAATGAGGAGATTAGGACTATGATTACGGCTTTAGGTACTGGTATAGGTGATGAATTTGATATATCTAAATTAAGATATTATAAAATTATTATTATGACTGATGCTGATGTTGATGGAGCTCATATTAGGACTTTATTGCTTACTTTATTTTATAGATATTTTAAGCCTTTAGTAGAAAATGGAAATATTTATGCTGCACAACCTCCTTTGTATTCTATTAAGCATGGTAAAAATATTAAATATGTTCTTGATGATGAAGAAAGAGATTTATATTTAGCGACTTTACCAATTAATACAAAGTATGAGATTAGTAGAATGAAAGGTTTAGGAGAGATGGATCCTGAAGAATTAAGGGAGACTACTATGGGAATTGATAAGAGAGTGTTAAAACAAGTAACTTTAGATGATGCTATTTTAGCTGATGAAACTTTTCAGTTACTTATGGGTGAAGAGGTAGAGCCTAGGAGAAAGTTTATAGAGGATAATGCTTTATCTGTGGAAAATTTGGATATATAGGAGGTTATGATGGAAGATAAAAATATTGATAAAGATATTAATGTAGAAAAGATTGATGATGATGGCTTATGTGATAGAGATAGAAAAGTATCTGTTAATATTGTTAAGGAAATGAGAACTTCTTTTCTAGATTATTCGATGAGTGTTATAGTAGCTAGGGCTCTTCCTGATGTTAGAGATGGATTAAAACCTGTTCATAGAAGAATTTTGTATACTTTATATGAGGAGGGGATGACTCCTGATAAGAAATATCAGAAAAGTGCAAATGCTGTTGGGGCTGTTATGGGTCATTATCATCCTCATGGTGATGCCGCTATTTATGATTCAATGGTTCGTATGGCTCAAGATTTTACTTATAGACATACTCTTGTTGATGGACATGGTAATTTTGGTTCTATTGATGGTGATGGTGCTGCAGCATCTCGTTATACGGAGGCAAGGCTTGCTAAAGTTTCGATGGAACTTCTTAGGGATTTGAATAAGGATACTGTTGATTTTGATGTTAATTATGATGGTCAAAGAAAAGAACCTGTTGTATTACCTAGTAGATTTCCTAATATTTTAGTTAATGGTAATATGGGAATAGCGGTTGGTATGGCTACTAATATTCCTCCACATAATTTAGGTGAGGCTATTGATGGTTGTGTTGCTTATATTGATAATCCTAATATTACTGTTACGGAACTTATGGATTGTATTAAGGGACCGGATTTTCCTACGGCAGGTGTTATTCTGGGAAATAGTGGTATTAAGAAAGCTTATGAAACAGGTAGAGGGACTATCACTATTAGAGGAATGGCTAGTGTTGAAGAGGAGCATAATAAACAGAGGATAATAATTACTGAACTTCCTTATCAGGTCAATAAAAAGGCATTAATTCAGAGAATAGGAGAGCTTGTTAGGGATAAAGTTATTGATGGTATTTCTAATTTAAGTGATGAATCTGCTTTAGAGGGAATTAAGATAGTTATTGATGTAAAAAAAGAGGCTAATGCGAATGTTGTTTTAAATAATTTATATAAGCATACGCAACTTCAAACTTCGTATGGTATTAACTTTTTAATGCTTGTTGATGGAAGTCCTAGAACTCTTGGATTAAAGGAAATTATAGAAAAGTATATTGATCATCAAAAGCATGTTATTTATCGTAGATGTCAATTTGATTTAAAAAGATATAGGGATAGATTACATATTTTAGATGGTTTAAAGATAGCTCTTGATAATATAGATAGGGTTATTAAGATAATAAGAGAATCTCAAGATGATGATGAGGCTAAGGCTGGCTTGATGACAAACTTTTCTTTATCTGAAATTCAGTCTCAAGCTATTCTTGATATGAGATTAAAGAGATTGACTGGTCTTGAAAAATCTAAAATTGAAGAAGAAATTATGGAATTAGAAAAGCTTGTAAAAGAATTAGAGGAAATTCTTGCAAGTGAAGAAAAGATCCTTGAAGTTATTAAGAATGAAATGCTTGAAATTAAGGAAAAGTATGCTGATGAGCGTAGAACGCACATTGATATGACCGCTATTGATTATATTGAAGATGAATCTTTGATTCCTTTGGAGAATGTTGTTATTACTTTAACTAATAAGGGTTATATTAAGAGATTACCTGTTGATACTTATAAAACTCAAAATAGGGGTGGTATGGGTGTAAAAGGTATGGCTACTAATGAAGAAGATTTTGTTGAACATTTAATTAATGCTACTTCTCATGATTATATTCTTATGTTTACTAATAAAGGTAAAGTATATAGAATAAAGGGTTATGAAATTCCTGAATATAGTAGACAATCTAAGGGTTTACCTATTATTAATTTGTTATCTTTAGAAAAAGATGAAAAGGTTACTTCACTTTTAAAAATATCAAAAGATGAGGAATACAAATGTTTGGTATTTGCTACTAAAAGTGGCTTGATTAAAAGAACGGATATTTCAGAATTTGATAGTATTAGAGCTAATGGTAAGAGATTTATTACTTTGAAAGATAATGATGAACTTGTTTCTGTTAAAAAAACTACTGGAGATAATGAAATATTGATGGCTTCTTCAAATGGAAGAATGGTTAGGTTTAATGAATCTAATGTTAGAATAATGGGAAGAACTGCTACTGGTGTAAGAGGTATTAATTTGGATGGTGGAATACTTGTTGGTATGGAAATTGCCCAGCCTGATGAATTTGTACTTGTTATCACAGAAAAAGGTTATGGTAAAAAGACTCCTACTTCTGAATATAGAATTACTAATCGTGGTGGTAAGGGTGTAAAATCAGTTAATATTACGGAAAAGAATGGTTCTATTGTTTCGTTTAAGACTGTTGATGATAATAAGGATTTGATGATAATAACTGATTCTGGAGTAATTATAAGATTAGCTGTTGATAAGATTTCTACTATGAGTAGAGTTACGCAAGGTGTTAGATTAATTAATCTTAAGGAAGAAAGTATTGTTAGTTCGACTGCTATTGTTGAAAAGGAAAATATTGAAATGTTATCTGATGAAAATGAGAAAGATGATTCTGAATAGAGTCATTTTTTTTTGTATGAAATTAAATTATTTCCCGGGAAATAATTTAGGTGAAAAATATATTTTCTCGATAGAAATGCTATGTAGAATGTGTTTTTGGTAAGTACCTGTTGATAAAAAAATTATGGGAAATAAAAATTTTATGTTAATAAATATGAATATTGTTGTGCAAATAAATGTGCTTAAATTATTTCCCGGGAAATAATGGAAATAGATAAACCTATTTTCGTCAAAAAAATGTAAATAGAATGAATTTTTAGCCAGCACCTGTTGATAGAATAATTTTATAAGATAAAAAACTATATTAGTTTTGTTGGAGTAGTAGTATAAATAGGAGGTAATAAATTATTTCCCGGGAAATAATTTAGGTGAAAAAATATATTTTCTCGATAAAATTGTTAAATTGAATGTATTTTTATCTGGTACCTGTTGATAGAACATTTTTATAAGATAGAAAACTATATTAATATTATTAGTGTATTTATTGTATATAAAGCTTTTTTTCTTTATATTATATGGTGATTTTCTTATGATATATATACATTTGTTCTCCTATTAAACATGTACATTCGTTCGTATTGTGAATACATTGAAATATTGTTGTAAATATGTTATTATGTTGTTGATACAACATTAATTGGTGGAACTAAGTCAGGATCGGAAGATAGCAGCTTTAACATTATATTAATGTGTGTATCTTTTTTTATGTTCCACGTGGAACATGGAGTATTCACAGAATAAAAACTATTTTTTTTTAAATAATATTAGAATTATATAAATAAAAATAGTTATGTTTCACGTGGAACATGGAGTATCCACAGAATAAAATTAATTCTTTTTTTTTAAATAATATTAGAATTATATAAATAAAAATAGTTATGTTTCACGTGGAACATGGAGTATCCACAGAATAAAATTAATTCTTTTTTTTTAAATAATATTAGAATTATATAAATAAAAATAGTTATGTTTCACGTGGAACATGAAGTATCCACAGAATAAAATTAATTCTTTTTT
>CAYYXX010000036.1:0-9051 GCA_964475905.1 uncultured Clostridium sp.
ATATATTAAATTCTTTGTAAACCCTTGATTTATAAGCTTATACGAGACCCCCCCCGTACAAATGTTCGCCTTTTTCCATACTATCTTAAACGCGTTATAACTATTCATACAGGGCATCTCCTTTCAATTATTTACATACTAATAATATCATAAATAAAAGATATTTTCAATACCCAAAAATTACTTATCAAGTTCTTCAATAGAATAAGTATTATATCCTTCATAATGATAACTTACATCAATACCTTTCATATATACTTTTCTATCATTAATACTATCAGTTAAGGCTGACTCTAATAATAATTTTATTTCAGTATCTCTAACAGGACTTCTTTCCATAGCAAGTAGATAATCTTCTTTATTAATTTTACTCCAATCAATAACTTTATTAAGTTCTTTTCTTAGTATCATATCTAACCATATACGAGTACTTCTTCCATTTCCCTCACGAAAAGGGTGAGCAATATTCATTTCTACATATTTCTGAATTATTTCTTCAAAGGTGCTTTGTGGCATCTCATTTATTTTTTCTAAAATATCTTCTAAATATATAATAGATGCAAATCTGAAGTTTCCTTTTGTAATATTATCTTTTCTAATTTTACCAGCAAAATAATAAATATCATTAAATAGAAATTGGTGAATTTTTGATAATCCATCAAAAGTTCCAACTTCAAATTCATTAATTTTATTTGTATCAAATAGTTTTAAGGCTTTTAACTTTGTAATTCTTTCTTCTTCTTTAGCAAGTTCTACTTCACTAGTAATACCTAATTTGTTTTCTAACATTTTATCACCTCTTCTACTAATATTAGTATACCATAATATTGTGTTTTTTCTATTGCTTATAACAAAAAGAGTAAGATAAAAATTACTTAAATAAAGATTTATATACATCTTCATAATCTTCTACTAAGATAATATTTAAGTTATCTCTTACTTCACTAGGTAGTAGAGAAAATTCTTTAGAAGACTCAAGTGGTAAATAAACAGTATCTATACCATTAGCAGTAGCAGCGATTAACTTTTCTTTTAGTCCTCCTACTGGTAATATCTTTCCTCGTAAAGTAATCTCTCCTGTCATAGAAACATTACTTGGAATAACTTTATTCTTAAGCAAGCTAAGAAT
The DNA here is from genome assembly GCA_964475905.1 of uncultured Clostridium sp. Lineage (GTDB taxonomy): Bacteria > Bacillota_I > Bacilli_A > RF39 > UBA660 > CAG-302. Next base: position 1,130 of record CAYYXX010000036.1, read on the forward strand.
AGCGGTTACAATAGTAATACCTGCTGATGGGCCATCTTTGGGAATACTACCCTCTTCTATATGAAAATGAAAATCAATCTCTTCAAATATCTTATAATCAATCTTAAACATTATATTATTTGCTTTAATATAACTTAGAGCAATATAAATACTTTCTTTTATTACATCTCCTAAAGCTCCTGTCAAAGTAATATTACCTTTACCTGGATACAAAGTACAAGTAACTTTTAAAATATTACCACCATAATTAGTATAAGCAAGTCCATTTACGACACCTGTTTTATTATTAATATCATTAATAGATATATTATATTTAGTAGCTCCTAAGTAGAATTCAACATCTCCAGTATCAATAATAACCTTAGTATTTTTATCATTATTAATAATAGCTTTTCTAATAATGGAATCAATCTTTCTACTTAGATCTCTAGCTCCTGCTTCTTTAGTATAAAAAGTAATAATCTTTTGAATAGCATCATCAGTAAACTTAATATTCTTAACTTTATATTCACTTAATAAATCAGGAATTAAATGAAATTTAGCAATATTTATCTTTTCATATATAGTATAACTAGATAATTCTATTATCTCTAATCTATCTAGTAAGGGAGATGGAATACTACTTATGTTATTAGCGGTCAATATAAACATAACATTAGATAAATCAAATTCTTCTTCAATATAGTTATCACAAAATTTATTATTTTGTTTTTTATCTAATACTTCAAGTAATGCTGAAGCGGGATCTCCCTTATAATCCTTAGTAAGTTTATCAACCTCATCAATTAAAAATACGGGATTAGAAGTCTTGGCTTTTTTCATTTGCTGTATAATCTTACCCGGAGATGCTCCTACATAGGTTCTCCTATGGCCTAAGATCTCAGCTTCATCGTTAATACCTCCTAATGATACTTTTACAAAGTCTTTATTTAAAGCTTTAGCTATAGAACTTGCAAGAGAAGTCTTACCAACACCCGGAGGTCCAACTAAACATATAATAGGACTATTAGAAGTACTGGTCTTCTTCTTTACTGCTATATACTCAATAATTCTCTTCTTTACTGTTTCTAAGCCAAAATGAGAATTATCTAGTACTTCAGTAATTTTTTTTACATCAGTATTATCTTTAGATAGTTTATTCCAAGGAAGAGAAATAAGCCAATCTATATAAGTTCTAATAGTGGTAACTTCAGGAGATGCTTGACTAGTCAGAGAATATCTTTCTAGTTCTTCATTAAGTCTAAGAGTAATATTATTAGGTAAATTAAGTTCATTCATCTTACCTTTAATCTTCTCAATATCAGCATCCTTAAGATCTCTTTCTCCTAGTTCTTCCTTAATTAGCTTAAGTTTTTCTCTAAGCATATATTCTTTTTGTTCTTCTTCTAAGCGAACTTTTAAATTATCTTCAATCTCATTTTCTAAACGAACTGTCTCTATTTCTTTAGCTAGATCTTCTATTATTTCCTTAACTCTATACATGGGATTAACCATTTCTATATACTTTAATGTTTCATGGTATTCTAAAGGAAGTTCTGCTACTATAATATCTGATAGTTTACTAATATTTTTAACCTCTGTTATTCTTCCTATAACTGTATTAGACATATAGGGAGATATATCAATATATTCATCTAATTTACGGTATAAAACTCTTCGTAGAGCAGAAGCTTCTACCATATCATAATCATACTCTTTAGTGGGTACTACAAATGAAGTAAGTATTTTATCATTCTTGGTAATATTTAATATTTGGACTCTATCTATACCTGATAAGACAACTCTAGTAACACCATTAGGTAAATCAATCTTAGATTTTATTTTTCCTAATATTCCTACTTTAGGTAATTTATCATAATCTGGTGCTTCTTCTAATGGATCAAGTAAATTTACTAGTAATAAATGACTATCATAATTGGCCTCAGAAATATTTAATACTTCTTTATCTAAATTATTAGTAATTTCTAAGCGGACATCATTAAAGGGAAGTAATACGACATCTCTTAAATATAATACTGGTAAATTAGTCTCGATCATAGTAGCACCTCCTAGTAAAAAAAGTATCTCTTATAATATATTTTTTTATAAGAGATACATCACTTCCTTTTCTTGTTTATATATAATAGCATAAATTAGAAATATATCAAGTATATTTTACATTTTTTTGACATTTTTTAATTACCAATATTTACCTATTACTTATGGAAATCTATTTTAGTAATAATACCATTTTCAATAGTGGCCATACCTATATCATATACGAAATCACTATTTAAACATTTATCAAGATTATCTATATTACATTTACTTTCTTCATTTAAGTACTCATAAGATATATTAACTACTGTCTTATTATCACTACTAGATATAATCTCAATATTATAATTACCCGTATAATTATTATTAACTTCATTAGAAGAGTAATCTCTACAGTAAAGATTATCATCTTTAATATAATAATTATCATTTAAACGGGGATTATTAATATCAGATACTTCAAGTTTTAAATTAAATAGAGAAATATCTATAAAAGTAGTTAAATAATTTTTTATTTCTTCAATAGATTTAAACTTAGACTTAACATATCTCTTAGTACTAATACTTCCATCATTAGTTTTGACTTCTACTAATAATTCATCTTCAGTAGCATTACAATATGGTTTTAATAAAGTAGTATCATAATAATCTATAGCTTTATCTATTATTTCTTTTATACTTTTATATGTACTCTCTATCATACCATCTTTTTTAATATAAAGACCGCAAGCATACCCTGTATAATCTTTTTTTCTTTTATTATAACTAATCCTATACCAAGTATCACATGATGAATCTCCTTCTAGTTCTTCTTCAACATTAACTACTTGGTAGCAGGATAGGCTATCAATAATATTACCTCCTATAGTACTTCGTACATTCAAATTAGCTGTATTATCATCACAAGATACATAAGAAATACTTATGTCTTTATTTATATAACTAGTATCAGTATCAGTATTATTATCTAAATTATTATCTACTTCATTTTTATTTATTACTATGAGATATATTATAATACCTACCAAAAGAAGTAATAATACTCCTACTAAGACATAAATAATTTTCTTATTACCAAAACCTCTTTCTAAAGATCTTCTATTCTTATTCATATACTCTCCTCCTACTACATAATATAACATAAATTAAAAGAAATGAATAGTATTTTTTTTATTATATAAAAAGACACATATAGTGTCCTATACCATTTGCTTGGCAAACTCTAATCTTAGCTTGTCTGCTAGTGTAACAATAAATTCTGAATTAGTTGGTTTAGCCTTATCAATATCTACACTATGGCCAAATATATCTTCCATTAAATCCCAATCTCCTCTATTCCATGATACTTCAATGGCATGACGAATTGCTCTTTCTACTCTAGATACGGTAGTATCAAACTTCAAGGCAAGTTCTGGATATAATTCTTTTGTTATACCTCCTATTATTTCAGGATTTTCATACATCATAGAAATGGCTTCTCTAATATATTGATATCCTTTAATATGTGAGGGCATACCAAGTTCATGGAGCATCCTGCTTATTGATATTTGAAGATTATTATTAAGTAGGTTAATACTTTTCTTTTCACTAGTAGCAAAAGTATCTAAAATTTTATCTTCTAAATCAGTCATTTCAAAAGGCTTCAATATATAATAATTTACTCCGTACTCACTGACTTTTCTTATTGTATCAGGTGCATTATAGGAAGTAGCCACTATTATATTAGGATGTATATTATCTTTCTGAAGCTCTTTTAATACGGCTATGCCATCTTTATTAGGCATAATTAAATCTAGTATAATTAAATCATATTTTATGGTATTCTCTTTAATTAACTTCAAACCTTCTTCTCCATCATATGCTTTACCAACAATCTCAATTCTTTGATTAGATTCAAAATAATCATTAACCATCTCTATAAGATTAACATTATCATCTATCATAAGTACTTTTATTTTTTCCATTTTATCCCTTCTTTCTTACATCAATTGTACAACTAAAATAAAGCAAAATATGTCGAATTATACTATCTATAATTAAAATAGAGAAATATCTACATACTTCTCTATAATATTATATCTTACTAATTAATTTAGATACTTCATGAGCATTAGAAGAAATATCTCCTACTAGAAGACCACTAAGACTATCAATATTAATGATATCACTTGCATTATCTGAAGATACTGAGCCTCCGTATAGTATCTTAGCCTTAGTATGATATTTATTTTCTAAATATTCACTAATATAGGTAGTGATTTCTTTTATTTTATCTATACTAGGTAAGATACCACTACCACAAGCATATATAGGCTCATAGGCAAATATAATAAATTCAATATTTGATATATCTTTTAAATAACTATCAAGTAGTCTAGGAAGTACTACTTTATAATCTTCTTCTAGATCTTCTCCAAAACATAGTATAGGTAAAATATTAGCATCAAGACTAGCTATTAATTTACTATTAATTATACTTGGTGTCTCTCTAAAATCCCTGATTCTTTCATAATGGCCTATTAGACAATACTCAATACCAAGTTGTTTTAGTTGATCTGTAGATATTTCTCCTGTATGTTTAGTATCAGTATTATAATTGATATTTTGACTACCTATTAACCAATATGAGTTATTTACAAATGCCTCTAGATAAATACTTGATGGACAGATTATTATATCATTATCTGTATCAATATTATTTACACTTTCAATATAATTATAAAGTTCATCATATAAAAGACTCATCTTATGATTTAAAACTATTATCTTCTTCATTACTATTCTCCTTATATATATAATCATATTACAAAGGCAATTACAATTATATACTTATTATTTATTTTTTTTAGGTTAATTACCCCTACTACTACTTTTTATATCTTAAATATAATAAAGATTACTACTAGTTAACTCTGATTAGAAATTGCATCTATACCTACTAGTGATTGGTTTTCAATGTATTCAATAGTGGCTCCTCCTCCGGTAGATACATGATAAAAGCAATTATCAAAGCCTAGCTTGTTAACAGCGGATGCTGAATCGCCTCCTCCTACTACTGTTTTAATTTTATTTTTATCTAAATACTTGAATATCATCTTTGTACCATTAGCATATCTATCATCTTCAAAATAACCCATTGGTCCATTAAGAATAACTCTCTTAGCATTTTCTAATTCTTTGGCAAATAGTTTAATACTTCTACTACCAATATCATAACCTACATCATTAGAAGTAAATTTACTTATATCGCGTACTTCATTTTCAGTAACAAAATCAATAGGAAGAATAATCTTATCTTCATACTTAAATAACATTTCTTTGGCAAAATTTAAATTTTCATCACTTACTATTGATTTACCTACATCATAGCCTTTAGCTTTTAAAAAAGTAAATGACATAGCTCCTCCTATTAGGAGTTTATCACATTTATTTAGTAAAGCTTCTATCAAAGTTATCTTATCGTCTACTTTCTTTCCACCTAGTATAGCTATAAAGGGATGAGTATTACTATTTAAAATATTATCTATTTTTTTTATTTCTCTTTCTACTAAGAAACCTACACCACTAGGTATATATTTGGGTATTCCTGTAACAGAAGCATGATTTCTATGGCATGATCCATAAGCATCATTAATAAATATATCGCCTAGACTAGCCCAATATTTAGAAAGTTCTAAATCACAGTTTGATTCTCTCTTGCCGTAAAGATCTTCAAATCTTGTATTTTCAACTAGTAATACATCTCCATTTTTTAGGTTGGCTACCATATTATTTAATATATCTCCATGTGTCTCTGGTGAAAATAATACTTCACAATCTAAATGCTTAGAAAGTGCAAGAGCTACTGGATAAAGGCTATTACTATTTTTATCTTCCTCGCTTTTTACTTTTCCTAAGTGAGAAAGTAATATAACTTTAGCGTTATTTTTTATAGCAAACTTAATTGTTCTAAGACTAGCTACTATCCTAGTATCATCACTAATGATATTATCTTTCATTGGGACATTAAAATCACATCTGATAATTACTTTCTTTCCTTCTAAGTCAAAATCTTGTATACATTTTTTCATTCAACCACTCCTTACCATTTAATTCTATCACAATTGAAAATATTAGTCTATATTTTATTTTCATTTAATAAAATTATAACGAGGGATATTATGAGGAATATACTAAACTTTTATTACAATATGCAAGTAGATAATATTGAAGATATTAGTGGTACCTACTTTTTTACTGCTGATCAAAGAAATTATTACTTTACTCCGTACTATAATAATACTAAAATAGAAGATATTTATCTTTTAAATAATTACTTAATTAATCATTTTGAAATAGATAAAATAATTCTAAATAGAGATAATAGTCCTATAACACATTATAATAATATACCATATATCTTAATAGAGAAAAGGCAAACTTCTTTGCCATCTTTGGCCGTTATTTCTAATTTAGCTAATATTCAAGTACCAGTAATAAAGGCTTTAGAAAGAAATAATTGGGAAATATTATGGGGGAATATTATTGATTACTATGAGGCTCAAGTAGGTGAAAATGAAAAGAAATATCCTTTAATTAGAGAATCTTTTGATTACTATGTTGGATTAGCAGAAAATGCTATATCATATATAGTTAATACTAAAAAGGAAGAGAAAAAAGAGAATACTGATATTATGGTGCTTTCACATAGTAGTCTAAATATGTCTTTGTTTAATCCTTTAAATATTATATTTGATCATAAATCAAGAGATCTGGCAGAATATATAAAATTATCTTTTTTTAGTGGTAGAGATATTATAAATAATTTAAGTGAATACTTCTATTACAATAGATATTCGCTATATGGAATTAGAATATTATTTGCTAGATTAATTTATCCTAGTTATTATTTTAAAATGTATGATGAAATAGTAAGTGGTAAAAAGGAGGAAAAAGAACTTATTAATATTATAGATAAAAATGAAGAGTATGAAGAATACTTATATAAAATATATTTATATCTTAAAAAATATTATAATATTCCTCCCCTAGAATGGTTAAAAAACGAGAAATTTAATTCTCGTTTACTACCTTAACTACTTCTTCAACCTCATTAACTAGGGCTGTCTCTATTCCCTCTTCTAGTGTCAAAGAGGCCATAGGGCAACCTGCACAGGCTCCTACTAAGGTAACATATACAACGCCATTTTCATATCTGTTAAATTTAACAGATCCGCCATCATTTTCTAGATAAGGTCTTATCTTATCTAATACTTTATTAATCTTTTCTTCTACTGTTTTGTTTTCCAATTAAATCACCCAAAATTATTATATAATCTTTTTAATAAAAGTACAAGAAATAATTGTAAAAAATGAAAAAAAGTGTGTTATAATAATAAATGTGAGGAAATTATGGAAAAGTTGAAGAAAAAAGATATAATAAAAGTAACTGTAACAGGAGTTCAAAAATATGGAGCTTTTGTTAATACTGAAGATGAAGATTATGATGGATTAATTCATATATCTGAAATATCATATGGATATGTTAAAAGTGTCAATGATTATCTAAAAGTTGGAGATAAAGTTTTTGCGGAAATAGTTGAAGTAAATAATGATGATAAAGAATTAAAACTAAGTATAAAAGATATTGATTATAAAAAAGATGGTACTAGATTAAAAAGAATGGCTGAAACAAAAAGTGGTTTTAAACCATTAAAAAATAATCTAGAAATATGGATTAATCAAAAAATAAAAGAAATAACTGACAAAATGTAAAAAATAAATTTTTTTTAGTAAAACTTCTTGACAAGGACTACTATTAAATGGTATAGTATATATTGTCATGAGACAATGGGCGATTAGCTCAGTTGGTTAGAGCACCTGCCTTACAAGCAGGGGGTCATAGG
>CAYYXX010000037.1:0-8660 GCA_964475905.1 uncultured Clostridium sp.
ATTTTAGCATAATTATATCTGATTATCAACTTTTTCTTTATTTGTTATTCTATTTAATCTTGCTAGTGATACACTAAAACTTTGATAATCTGCTGTTATAGTTCCTAATACTTCAAAGTTTGTTAATATTTTTCCATAATAGCTATATATTAATAGTATTGTTCCAATTTCTATATTTCCTATACTTACTAAATATATTGAATAGAATATTATGGCATATCTTGATATTTCTATTATTACTAATACAAAGTATATTATTCCTTGGATTACTACATTATATTTATAATTTGCTCTTAAATATGATTTATTATCTTTATTTAGAAGATTCATAGTACTTGTTATGGTAGTTTTTTTATTTGCTAATGCTGAATATAATTTATGTTGCATTATGGTTTTATTATCTAATGTTGATTTTCTTTTTATATTTAATTTTTGAACTTCTTTTCCGGCTTTTATATATAATGTTAGCATAAGAATTGATATAGTAATTGTTATTAAAAATATAAATACATTTAAACTTACAAAGTAGGCATATATAATAAGAAACTCTATTATTTGAAATATTCTGGTTACTAAATTACATAAAAAATTGCATATTATGTCTATATCATTATTTAAAATATTAGTATATTCTCCTAGATTAATTTTATTTATATTTTTTGTTTCTGATATGGTTATTGTTGTATAATCTGTGTATATTTTGTTATATAAGGTGTACCATACTTTTTGATTTAGATATGACCATATATAATAGAATATTGATAAGAGTAATGTTATTATTACTAAATAGTATCCTACTTTGTAATTACCGTCTGTTACTTCATTAATAGTATTACTCCAAAATACTGGAATTATTAAAGCTAATCCTTGAATAAAAAGAGAAGTAAGTACTTTATGTATTACTTCTCTTTTAGAATTTTTTATTATTCTTTTTAGGTGGGAAAACATTTTAATCCTCCTTTAGTATGGCGATACTTTCATTTGTTATGTTGTTTTTTATTGCATCATCTTTATTTATATGTAATTCTGTTTTATAGGTATCTGCTATTTTAATATGAATATTATCTAAAATTTTATTGTCTATAATTACTGCGACTATATCATCTTCTTGGTAGTTTTTTTTATCTCTAGTATTAATATGGATATGTCGATTAGCAATTATACATATGTTTTCTTTAGTTATTTCTCCTTTTGGACCTTTTATTGTTATTTTTTCAGAATTTTCTAAATCTTGTGAATTTCTTACTGGCGGATTTATTCCAAAATATTCTTTATCTTCTTCTAATACTTCTACTTGGGTATAACTTCTTGCGGGTCCTACTATTCTTACATGTTCTTTAGTGTTTTTTTCTGTTTTTAGTGTTACGGTTTCTTCTGCTGAATATTGTCCTTCTTGATATAATTCTTTTTTAGGAGTTAATTGATAGTTTTTACCAAATAGTATTTCAATATCTTCTTTTGTTAAATGTACATGCCTATTTGACACTCCTACTTTTATTTTCATATTTTTATGTTGATTAGACACTATCTCATTCCTTTCTTTTGTTTTGGGTAAATGTCTTACTTAATTGCACAATTTAATTATTATGTACTTTTTATTTATTATAGTTTTATTTTTTATTGTTGTAAACAAAACATACAATTATTGACATATTTTTTTGTTATAGTGTAAAAATATATTCATATATTTTAATAGAGGTGATTAATGTGAACAATGGATATTATCAAAATCCTGTATTTCCCGGGGTAGGTCTTAATAATAATACTATTCCTAATCAACAAAGTGTACCTAGTTATGAAATGACACAGTCTAGTAATATTCCTACTACTTCCGAACAATCTTATATTGAAAATATACTTAGATTAAATAGGGGTAAAAGAGCTAAATTTCATGTTACTGTACCTGGATCAGAAAAGTGGCAGGATAGAGTATTTGAGGGGATTATTGAACAATCTGGTCGAGATCATATTATTGTTTCTAATCCTACTACTGGGGAGTGGTATTTGATTTTGATGATTTATCTTGATTTTGTTACTTTTGATGAGTCTATTAATTTTATTAAAGACTTTACATAAATAATACTTATTTTGTATTATTTTTTCTTTATGTAATTTTTGTTATTGAAAAAATTATTCTATTTTGTTATAATTTATTTAGGATGTGAATCACTATGGAAGGTTTGATGATTTTTATTTTTGTTATTGTTATTTTTATTTGTGTGCTTGCTATTTTTTATGCTACTATTTATAATAAATTTCAAGAATATATTATTAGAATTAATGAAGTTGAAAGTATGATTGATGGCTATTTGAGAAATAAATATGATCTTATTAATAGATGTATCCCTATTATTAAGGGTAATGTTGATTGTGATAAGGAAATTTTTGGTGAGATTGTTAAGCTTAGAAGTAGAAAGATTGGTAATTTTGAGCTTTATAGAATTTTAATTAGAGCTTCTAATGAACTTAATGGTTTGAAGAGTGAGTATCCTATTATTGATAAGAGTGATGAAATTAAAAAGATTTGTGATCAGATTGAGGATATTGATATTAAGATTGATAATGCTACTCAATATTATAATGAGAATATTAGTATTTATAATTCTTTTATTAAAAAATTTCCTAGTAATGTTGTGGCTATTTTCTCTAAATATAAGGAAAAACTTTTCTTTGATAGAAAGGATATGAATGATGAAGATTATGATGATTTTAAATTATAATCTTTTTTTATTTTGTTATTATGGTAATTATTATATCTAAGGCTAGTAAGAAAACTGATATATAGGTTGCTTCTTTGGGTATTATTTTTATTATTTTATCTATATATGGTTTTAGTATATAGGTTGCTATTATGCCATATAGTCCCCATATTGTTATGTATTCTAAACAAATATATTTCCCGATGTTATATTTTTTATTTGTATAATTCCACATATCTACATTGAATATTAAATGGCATAAATGTCCACATATTAGTTCTACTAGTGTTAATATTATTATATATATTATGAATGAAATTATTATTTTTAGTAATTTATTTGTTTTTATATTATTTAGTATGTATTTATTAATAAGTAAAAGAGTTATTCCTCCTACTCCATATACTAGGGTTATTGGACCTTTTAATACTCCACTTGGCTTTAGTATTGTGTTTTTAAATATGGTACTTTCTATAATGAATCCTAATAATGAGTATAAGAAAAAAGAGTTTATATAGTACATTTTATCACCAGTTATATGTTTCCTATATTTTTCTCTTTTATACTATTTTACTGTGAAATCTATTTCTTTTTGGTTATGTTCTTTTAGAAATTTATTTGTTTTGGAAAAGGGTCTACTGCCAAAGAAGCCGTAATTGCAGGAAAAGGGTGATGGATGAGATGACTCTAATATTAGATGGTTTGGATTTGTTATTAGAGTTTTTTTGCTTCTGGCAAAATTCCCCCATAATATGAATACTACTGGGGTGTCTTTTTCATTTACTTTTTTTATAATTGCATCAGTAAATTTTTCCCAACCTAAATTTTTATGCGAAGCTGGTTTATCTTTTTCTACTGTTAAAACTGAATTTAGTAATAATACTCCCTCTTTTGCCCAGCATGTTAAGTCTCCTTTGGTACTTATTTCAATATTTAAGTCGTCTTTTAGTTCTTTATATATGTTTTTTAGTGATGGTGGTAATTTTATACCGTTGTTTACTGCGAAAGCTAGACCGTTTGCTTCTCCTATTCCATGATATGGGTCTTGTCCTAATATGACTACTTTGACATCTTCATAGTTTGTTAAGGATAAAGCTCTTAAGATGTTATTTTTAGGTGGGTATATTGGTCTTTCTTTATAGGCTTTGTTTATATATAATACTATTTTTTTAAAGTATTCTTTTTGATATTCTTCTTCTAGGATTTTGTCCCAATTATTTCCTACTAACTGCATTAGTTTGTACTTCCGTATTTTGTTGGGCAATTATTTTCAGAGGATGTGGTGGTAGATTTTGCTGGTTCTACTGTATATGTTATTTGAAGACTTGTAATTCCATTTTCATCCGTTTCTTCTGTTTTAGTTTTTGTTATTGTTATTGGACAAGTAGTCAAATTGTTATTATTTCTTGGGTCTTTTACTACTTTTTGGTTATCATTCGTATCTTTTACTGATAGTATACCTGTATTGGCTAATGCTCCTAGTGTTGTATCTATATTATTATTATTTATTTGACAGGCATATTCTCCATATTTGGTATTATCTGATAAATCACCATATTCACATTCTTCATAATATGTTTTGGCGGCGGTTACAATATTATTTATTAGAATTTTATAAGAGCTTTCTTTGCCACTTTCTAGTGTATTTATTACATTTGGTGCTATTAATACTCCTATTAAAGCTATTATAACGATTACTGCTAGTAATTCAATTAATGTAAATCCTTTTTTATTCATAAATTGCCGAGTAGATAAATCTCGACTTTCACCTCTTTTCTATTTTCTTTATTAAGTTATTCTTTATCCCATCTGACATAATTATAATATAAATATTTCTTTTTAACAAGTTTTTTAGTGATGTTTTTTGTTATTAATTGGGATAACTATTGTTGGCTTATATATAATAGGTACGGTTGGTACATTGTTTTAAGACAATTTATTGCTGGCTTAAAACAACACAGCGAGACCTTAGGCTCGGGGTGAAGCATAATATTTTTGTTATAAAGCATTTGCTTTTTTATTTATTTTATTGTATAATTAGTAGGCAGTAGTTATTCTTTAAATTCAATATTTTATTTTTTATTTTTTAACGAAGAAATATTTTGAGAGGAGAGTTTATATGAGTACAAAGATTATTCCCCTAGGTGGTATGGGGGAAGTTGGTAAAAATATGTATATTGTTGTACATGATGATGAAATTATTATTGTTGATTCTGGAGTTATGTTTCCTGATGATGAATTACTTGGTATTGATTATGTTATTCAGGATTATACTTTTTTAAAGGAAAATGAGAGTAAAATTAAGGCTCTTATTATTACACATGGTCATGAGGACCATATTGGTAGTATTCCGTTTCTTTTACAAAATATCAATATTCCGATAATTTATGCTCCTAGTAATGCTAAAGAGCTTATTGATAAGAAATTGGAAGAGAGAGCTATTATTTATAATAATATGGTTATTTATGATGAAGATACTGCTATTAAAACAAAGTTTTTTGATATTGAATTTTTTAGAACTACTCACTCTATTCCTGATTCACATGGTCTTTCTATTAGTACTCCTAATGGGGTAATTGTTATGACAGGAGATTTTAAGTTTGATATGACTCCTATTGGTCCTATGGCTAATTTACATAAAATGGCTAGAATTGGGGAAAAAGGGGTAAGCGTTCTTATGAGTGATTCTACTAATGCTATGAGTCCCGGTACTTCACTTAGTGAAAGTGTTGTTGATGAGAATTTGAAGGATATTTTCTCTACTTATACTAATAATAGAATTATTATTGCTACTTTTGCTTCTAATGTTTATAGGATTAAGCACATTATTGAAACTTGTAAGAAAAATAATAGGAAAATTGCTTTATTTGGTAGAAGCATGGAAAATATGGTTCTTATTGCTCTTAAATGTGGTTATTTTGATGATAAGAGCATTATTATTAGTGCTGAAGAGGCTAATCATTTAAAACCTGGGGAGGTGTGTTTGCTTTGCACTGGTAGTCAGGGGGAACCTCTTGCTGCTTTATCTAGAATTGCTGCTGGTAATCATAGACAAATTACTTTGATGCCTAATGATATTGTTGTTTTTTCTAGTTCTCCTATTCCTGGAAATACGGCTTCTGTATCTAAAACAATTAATAAGCTTTATAAAAGAGGGGTTAGAGTTTTTACTAATGCTATGAGTGAAATTCATTCTTCAGGGCATGCTAATCAGGATGAGCTTAAGTTGATGATTAGATTGTTTAAGCCTAAGTATTTTGTTCCTTATCATGGGGAATTTAGGATGCTTAAGAAGCACGCTGATTTGGGAGTTATGTGTGATATTCCTAGAAGAAATACTTTTATATTGGAAAATGGAGAGGTTCTTTCACTTGATAAGGGTGTTCTTTCTCGTGATGGTAAGGTACAGGCTGGTGAAGTCTATGTTGATGGCTCTAGAATTGGTGATGTTGGTTCCGCTGTTATTAAGGATAGAATTCTGATGAGTACTAATGGTATTCTTGTTATTATTGCGAACATTGATATGCAAAATAAGGCTCTTATGGGTGTGCCCGCTATTACTACTAGAGGTTATATTATTGTTAATGAGAATACAGATTTGATTAAGGATATTCAGCATAGTGCAGAGATTATTATTAATAGGGAGCTTAAGAAGAGTTCGTTTAATTCTAATGATTTGAAGGTGGAAATTATTAATGGGCTTATTCCTATACTTTCTGATAAAACGGGGAGAGTTCCTATTATATTGCCTATTGTTATGGGAATTAAAGATGAGGATGATAGTGAGGATGAGGATGGTCTTGATGACAATTTGACTAATAGTGGAATAATTGATAATGGAATAACTAAGTAATTGTTATTTAATGGTTATTACTTTATTTATATTACTAGAGTGATATCTATATTATTAGGGTGTTGTTACTTTGTTTATAATTAAAATAACTATTACCATGATGGTAGTAGTTATTTTTTTTGTTTTATATTTTAAAATACAAATAGATTTTTATTTTTGCATTATATATATGATATATGAGAAAAATTTTGTACTATATGAGAAAAATGAATTGTAATATAACCTTTTGGTTATGTGAATACTTAAATATTAACAGTTATTTTGTATTTATACTTTTTGATATTTATTATTCTATTTGTATTTTTTTATTTTCGTTATTAAATTACGGATGGAGTATTTAATATATACTATTTATTTTATTTTTCATAATAACTGTTTAATATCTAGAAATTAAATTGTTTTTTTCTACTAGAGCGTTATGTGTTGTTACTCTAGGATATAACCTCCTTATTTCAAATTTCGCCCATTCTTAAATCTATTTACTTTTATTAAATCTTTTTAATGAATTGTCTTGAAAATATTTCAAAAAATTCATTTTTTTGGTAGGCCTTAATATCGCAATAATTATACTATGGTTGTTGGGACTTTGTCAACTAGTTTTTTTGATTTTTTTAGTGTTTTTTGGATGTGTTTTTGATAGTTATCCACAGATGTTGTGGAAAATGTATTTTTGGCCATTACCTGTGGATATAAATATGTGAGAGTATTTGCTGAAAGTAAAAAGATTACTGCAACTGTGGGGCTTTTTGTATGCAATAATCTTATTTTTTTGTTTGGTTAAATTTTTGAGTTACTCTATTATTAATATTTGACCGATAGATAGTAAATTGGATGATAGATTGTTTGCTTTTTTTATAGCTTCTACTGTGGTGTTGTATTTTTTGGCTATGGAGTATAGTGAATCGCCTTTTTGTACGGTATATGTGGTTTCTAAACTGGTGTCTTCTGGTAGGATAAGCTGCTGGCCTATGCTTAATAGATTTGTTGTTAAATTGTTAGCTTTTTTTATGGCTTCTACTGTGGTGTTGTATTCTCTTGCTATGGAGTATAGGCTGTCGCCTTTTTTGACGGTATAGGGAATGGCTGCTATATCTTCGGGGGTTGGTATTTTTAGTACTTGACCGATAGATAGGATATTACTGGTTAAATTGTTGGCCTTTTTTAGAGCTTCTACCGTGGTGTTTAGTTTGTTTGCTATGGAGTATAAGCTGTCGCCCTTTTGTACTATGTAGGTTTCTTGGGGGATAAGGGCACTTGGTAATTTTAGTAGTTGGCCTATGGATAAGTTGTTGCTTGTTAAATTGTTTAGTTTTTTGATTTCATCTACTGTGGTGTTATTATCTCTTGCTATGGAATATAGGCTGTCGCCTTTTTTGACAGTATATAGTTTTTCTTCTTCTTCATATATTTCTTTGGTTGGTATTTTTAATACTTGGCCTATCTTTAGATTAGTGGATACTAGATTATTTAGTGTTGATAATTCTTCAACTGTGGTTCCTAGTTTGCGGGCTATGCTATATAGTGTGTCGCCTTTTTGTACTGTGTAGGTATTGGTAATTATTCCCTCTGGTGAAGTGTATGGGACTCCTATATAGTTTGCTACTGCTGATATGACGGCTTCTGCTAATTCTTTATAGTTGTTTTTTAGAAAATTTACATCGTCGGCATTATCTATGAAACCATATTCTACTATTATTGGCTCGGTGTTTTCTGTGTTTCTGTGGATGAAATAATAATCTTTTGAGGTGTTACTTGGGAGTCTGCGTTGATAATATTTTCTTGTGGTTTGGCCGGTGGTGCCAATATTATTTAAGACATTTTTGGCTAGAGTGTCGGAATTTCTTAGGGCGTATATTACTTCGGCACCTTCACCACCTGGGGATGGTCAAAGTGTAATTAAATTTTTTTACTATTCAACTGAAATCTATTTAAATTAATTAACATACCTGATATCTCACTTGGAGATTTATTTTCAAACATTTTCTCTAATAATAAATCCACATTTGTCCTACTTTCTCATATTGAATTTTTTATCTAATTCATCATTTATCTGATTTATATCAAAATCATTATAGTCATAATTCCAATTATTATTTTTATCATTTATT
>CAYYXX010000038.1:0-8363 GCA_964475905.1 uncultured Clostridium sp.
AAATGACTGGACAACAGCAAGACTAATGAAACTACTTAATCCAAGTAGTGTATATGAAATAGATCCAAACGATAATGGCTATGGACAAAGTCTTTATTGGAATGCCAGTAGCGGTACCTGCTTTAAAAAGCAAAATAATGCCACAGCAACTTGTGATTTTACAAGCACTGGACTAAAAAATAGCACTACAAGAAATCTAATATCACAAAGTACATGGTCAATAAGAGGAGATGTTTCAAATCAGGTATATGCTGATCAAATATATGAAAAAGAAAAAACTAGCGGTACTGTATATTCAGGAAGACCAACAAGTTGGACAGGATATGTAGCCTTGGCGTACCCTAGTGATTATGGATATTCAGTAGACTTAAGTCAATGTAAAGATGAAGACGGAAATGCCTATATGCTAAATAATTATTACCAAGATGTCTGTAAAAATAATAACTGGATGAAAAGTATATTTTCAGGCGATAGTTGGTTATTAATCCTGAGTCCGAGCGATACCGACCGTGTGTGGTGTGTCTATTCGGACGGCGATGCTTACTGGTGGTACCACGCGTCCTCCTCTTATTCTGTTGTCCCAACCTTATTCCTAAACTCCAATATAAGTATAGAAAGTAATAACACAGGTAGTATTACTGATCCTTATAAATTAGTAGTAGACTAATACTATAAGAAGATATTTAAAAGTATCTTCTTTTTACATAATATACTTTTATTTTTATAATAAATATGATATTATTTATATGGTGATTAAATTGAGTAGAGAACTTATAAGTATAGGACCTATTACTATATATTGGTATTCAGTATTAATTATTATTGCTATATTAGTAGGAGTACATTTCTCTAGTAGAGTAGCAGATAAAAACGGATTAGGTAAACCAGTATTAATAGATTTAATATTTGGCTTAGTAATAGTAGGTATACTAGGAGCTAGATTATATTATGTAATATTTAATTTTGATATGTTTAAAGATGATTTAGCTAGTATATATAAAATATGGGAAGGTGGTTTAGCTATATATGGAGCTATTATATCAGGATTTTTATATATATTATATTATGCTAAGAAATATAAACAAAATATATATTTAATATTAGATACCCTAATACCATATTTACTATTAGGACAAGCTATAGGTAGATGGGGTAATTTTATCAATAAAGAAGCCCATGGAGCCATTACTACTTATAGTCATTTAAAGAGTATGCACCTACCTAATTTTATTATAGAGGGTATGAAAATAGATGGTTTTTACTATATTCCTACTTTTCTATATGAATCATTATGGTGTTTACTTGGATTTATTTTATTATTAATAATTAGAAAGAAAGATAAATTTAAAAGTGATGGTTTACTTATATTTATATATTCTATATGGTATGGTATAGGTAGGTTATTCATTGAGGGACTTAGAACAGATAGTCTGTATATAGGAGTATTTAGAGTAAGTCAAATAGTATCAATTATTTTAATATTATGTGGTATTATAGGTATTATTATAAGGAGGAAGAAATGGAAAAGTACAAAGTGGTTATCTTAGGATCAGGAATAGCAGGTATGACAGCTTCTATTTACTTAAAAAGAGGGGGTATTGAACCCTTAATTATAGAAAATAATGTACCGGGAGGAGTACTAAATAATATTTATAGTATTGAAAACTATCCGGGATATGAAAAAATATCTGGTCCAGACTTAGCTATGAATATATATAATCAAGTTAATAATTTATCTATTAAGATGTTATTTATGAATATTGATAGTATTGATCTTGATAAAAAGATAATAAATAATAATATTGAATATGAATACTTAATTATAGCTACAGGTAG
This sequence comes from uncultured Clostridium sp., assembly GCA_964475905.1. Taxonomy (GTDB): domain Bacteria; phylum Bacillota_I; class Bacilli_A; order RF39; family UBA660; genus CAG-302. Next base: position 1,837 of record CAYYXX010000038.1, read on the forward strand.
AAAGAAGAAATTATTAAATATAGAGAATGAAGATTTATTACTTGGAAAAGGAATAAGTACTTGTTCACTATGTGATGGTTTTTTTTATAAAGATAAAAAAGTAATTGTAGTAGGAGGAGGATCTTCTAGTTTAACTGAAGCTTTATATTTATCAAAGATATGTAAAGAAGTAATTATTATTCATAGAAAGAATTTCTTTACTGGAGAGAAGTATTTAATAGATAGAGTTAATAATACTAATAATATTAGTCTTTTATTTAATAGTAATATAACTAGTTATAATATAAAAGATGATAAACTAGTATCAGTAATTATTAATAATAAAGAGGAAATAGATATAGATGGAGTATTCTTATCTATTGGTAGTAGACCTAATAGTAGTATATTTAATGTCAAAAAAGATAATGAATATATAATAGTTAATTCTAATTATATGACTAGTATAGATAAAGTATATGCCATAGGAGATGTTATCCAAAAGAAATATTATCAATTAGGTACAGCGGTTAATGATGCAGTAGTAGCCTCTAATGAGATAATAAAAAGAGTATTTGAAGAAAAATAAATTATTTACTTTCATAAAAAAATATAGTATAATTTAAGTATGATAAAGAAGGAGGAAGAGATATGGATATTGGAACAATTATTATTATTGTTATAGTAGGAATAATCTTAGTAGTAGTATTTTATGCTATAGGAGTATACAATAGTTTAGTAAATGCTAGAAATAAAGTAAAAGATCAGTTTGCCCAAATTGATGTACAATTAAAAAGAAGAAGTGATATGATACCTAATCTAGTAGAAACAGTAAAAGGATATGCTAAACATGAAGAGAAAACTTTGAAAGAAGTAGTAGAAGCTAGAAATAAAATGGCTACTGCTAGTGGGATTAATGAAGAATTAGAAGCTTCTAATGCAGTTACAGGAGCATTAAATAAATTATTTGCTTTATCAGAAGCTTACCCTGAATTAAAAGCTAATGAAAACTTTAAATCTTTACAAAGTGATTTAAAAGAAACAGAAGATAAAATTAGCTATGCTAGAGGATTCTTTAATGATACTGTTTTATCATATAATAATTTAAGAGAGCAGTTTCCATCTAATATAATAGCTTCTATGTTTAAATTTGAAAAAATAGATTTCTTTAATATTAGTGAAAAAGAAAAAGAAAATCCACAAGTTAAATTTTAGGGCTTATTACTAAGTCCTTTTTTAGTAGGGAGTGAAATAAATGAAGAAAATAATATTTACTTTGATATTATTCTTAATACCAAGTATTATTTTAGCTAATGAAATAGAAAATATAGATATAGATATATATATAGATAATAACGGTACTGCTCATGTAACAGAAGTATGGAATACTCAAATATCTGAGGGTACAGAAATATATAAACCATATTATAATCTAGGTAGTAGTAGTATATCTAATTTTAAAGTAAAATTAGATAATAATGAATATATATTTAATGATAATTATAATGTAAATGCTTCTTTTGAAGAAAAGAAATATACTAATGGCTATAATTATATAGATAACGGTATAGAACTATGTTTAGGGATAAGTAAATATGGAAGTAATATATATACTTTATCATATGATATAAGTAACTTTGTAGTAGGTACTAGTGATAACTATCAAATGGTATATTGGACTTTATTTCCGTATGATTTTAATCCATCACCAGATAATGTATATATAAAAATATATAGTGATTTTAAATATGAAGATACACTAGATGTATGGGGATATGGAAAATATGGTATGCCTACTTATGTTTATGATGGCTATATTGAAATGGATTCTGATGGCTATATTTCTAGTGATGAATATATGACTATATTAATTAAGTTTCCCTCTAATACTTTTAATATAAGTAATACCTTAGATAAAACTTTTGATGAGTATTTAACTATGGCTAATGAGGGTAGTACTTCATATAGTAAAAAGAAAGTAAGTTTCTTTGAAAACCTTATAATTACTATAGCTTCTCTTCTTCCTATATTAATAGAAGTTCTAATAGTAATAGTAGTCCTTAGTAAATATATTACTAATGGTTATGGTTATATAAATAATAAAGTAATAAAGAAAAAAGATGTAAAACTATTTAGAGATATTCCATGTAATAAAGATATATATTATGCTAATACTTTAATAAAATTAAATCCTACAGTATTTAATAATTATAAAGAAACAAATATATTTGGAGCTATTATATTAAAATGGGTAAAAGAAAAGAAGATTACTTTTAAAAATGAAACTAAAGGTGTTTTTAATAAAAATACAAGTAGTATTGATTTAACACTTAATCCTACATTTGATAATGAATTAGAAAAAGAATTATTTGATATTATGTATGAAGCTAGTATAGATGGTATATTAGAAACAAAAGAATTAGAAAAATGGTGTAAAAAGAATTATGCTAAGTTCTTCAATTTGTTTGAAAAGATGAATAAACATGAAATTAAAAAGTTAGAAGAAAACAATCATATTTATAAAAGACAAAATAGAAAAGAATGTAAAAAGAAAAATGTAATGGATGATTATATATATGAAGATAGTATTAAATTATATGGACTAAAAAAGTTCTTAGAAGAATTTTCTAAAATAGATACAAAAGAAGTATTAGAAGTCCATATATGGGATGAATACTTAATGTATGCTTATCTTTTTTCAGTAGCAGACAAAGTAGCTAAACAATTAAAAAATTTATATCCAGAAATTCTTATAAATAATAATATTGATTATGATACACTACTATATATAAATTATCTTTCGGCAAGAAGTGTAGGATCCGCTAGTAGTGCTAAAGCAAGAGCTGAATCATATTCTTCGGGTGGAGGAGGCTTTTCATCATCAGGAGGCGGTGGTGGCTCCTTTGGAGGAGGAGGCGGTGGCGGTGGTATCCGCTAGTAGTTATCTTTTAAATAATAAAGAGTATCCAATTGAAATAATAAGAAAAAATAATAAGAATACTTATCTTCGGGTAAAGAATAGTAAGATAATAATCACCACTAATTATCTTACTTCTTCCTTTCAAATTAATAAATTAATTAAAAATAATACTACTTTTATAAATAATCAGTTATTAAAAGAAGACAAGAAAATAAATGATACTTCTTTTAGCTTATTTGGTAAGAAATATGATATTATTTATGGCTTTCCAAGTGTAGAAGTAGATCATAATAAGATATATGCTAAAGATGAAAAAAGCTTAAATAAGTTTTTATCAGAGTATATTTATGATATCTATTTAAAAAGAATAAATTATTATTATAATATATTTGAAGAAAATATCCCAAAGCCTAATCTAAAAATTAGAAAGATGACAAGTAGATGGGGAGTATGTAATATAAAAAACCATAATGTAACATTAAATTATGAATTATCTAAGTATGATATAGAATGTTTAAATTATGTTATTGTCCATGAACTTTCTCATTTTATACATCCAAATCATTCTAAAGATTTTTGGCTTTTAGTAGGAAAGTATTATCCTAATTATAAAGAAATAAGAAAATATTTAAAAGTAAATAGTTAAATATGAATGGAGGTTTAAGATGTTAATTACATCTCTTAGTAATAGTAAGATAAAAGATATAAATAAATTAAAAGAAAGAAAGTATCGTAATAGTACCAATACTTTCTTAGTCGAAGGAATAAATTTAGTAGTAGAAGCCAATAAGGCTGGTTTATTAAAAGAAATATTTGTTTTAGAAGGAAAAAATATAGATATAGATATTAATACTACCTATGTAACTAAAGAAGTAATGAAGAAAATATCTTCTACTGATTCAATTCCTGTAGTAGTAGGAGTCTCTATTAAAAAGCAAGAATTACCCCTTGGAAATAGACTTTTAATATTAGATAATATTCAAGATCCGGGTAATCTAGGTACTATGATTAGATCATCTAAAGCCTTTAATATTGATACAATAATTTTAAGTCCTACAACAGTAGATATGTATAATCCTAAAGTATTAAGAGCTACTGAGGGAATGATCTTTCATACTAATATAATTGTAAGAGAATTAGATAGTTTTATTAAGAAGTTAAAAAAAGAATCTTATAAGATATATGGAACAAAAGTAGATAAAGGAGTAAATGTCCGAGATATTACTATTGCTTCTTGTTATGCCCTAGTAATAGGAAATGAGGGAAAAGGTATTTCTGATAGTATTAGTTCTTTATGTGATGAATATCTATATATTAAAACAAATAGTGAAGTAGAGAGCTTAAATGCCGCAGTAGCGGGTTCTATAATTTTATATGAAATGGATGATAAATATGGCGTTAATTAAGATAGGTAAAATAGTAAATACTCATGGTATTAAAGGAGAACTTAGACTACTATCAAACTTTCCTTATAAAGATAAAGTATTTATTAGTAATATGAAGATATATATTAATAAAAAAGATATAGAAGTTATTAATACTTATCGAAGACATAAATGCTTTGATATGATTACTTTAAAAGGTTATAATAATATTAATGAAGTATTAAAATATAAAGGTAAATATGTATATGTAGAAGATAGTGATATTATTCTTAATAATAATGAATATTTAGATGAAGAATTAATAGGATTAAATGTTATATATGAAAATAATAATAAAGGAGTTATTATAAATATTGAAAGATATGATAAAGTAGTATTATTTAATATTAAAGATATCACTAGAAGTTATTTAATACCTTATAATAATGCCTTAATAGATAAAATAGATATAAAAAATAATAAAATATATATTAAAGATATTAAAGGATTATTTAATTAATATAATAACAAAAATTAATTTATTAGTTTAATTATGTCAAATAAGCAAAATCTGTTGCAAAAAAAATTAATACTTGGTATAATCATATTAAAGATAGGAAAGCTATCTAAAAAGGAAGGAGAAAGAGAAAAATGAAAAAGAAATTATTATTTCTAGTAGCGGCTTTTGCATTATTTGTTCCTAGTGTATTGGCTGCTAGTGCACCTAAATATGATCTAGAAATTGATTATGGTAGTGGAAACAAAGGTGTTCAATTCTTTGCTAATGGTACACCTATTACAATTGAAGCTAGAACAGATGGTGTTGCTGGTGCTTTGATTAAGTGGGATGGTGGCGAACTAAAAGTAAATGAGTATTCTAGTGTATTTGGTGGAAGTCATGAAAGTGATACTAAATTAGATACTACAAGTATTACTATGAATGGTGGTACACTAAAAAATGTTTTTGGTGGTGGATTACATAAAAGCCATGTAGGAACTGCTACTATAACCATTAATGATGGTAAAGTAACTGGAGGCGTTAATGGAGGCGGAGCTAGTTCTTATAATAAAACTTCATGTCATAGACCTTGGGTAGAAGGAACAGTTACAACTATGAGCAAAGATAAAGCAACTACTATAGTAGATAATGCAATTGTTACTATTAATGATGGTACATTTGGTGTTGTTTATGGTGGTGGCGAAGGAATGAGCTACACTAAAAAATCTACTTTAGAAATAAATGGTGGAACTATTGATTATTTAGTAACAGGTGGTTCTAATGGTTATACTGATGAAGTAGAAGCAGAAGTAAATGGTGGAACAATTAATGTTATGCAAAGCGTTAATCGTGGTGAAATGGGAAGCTCAAAAGCTATCATCAATGGAGGAAGTATAGAAGACTTATATGTTGGTGGTGAATCTGATGCAAGCGTTACTGGTAAAATTGATAATGCTTCAGTAGAAGTTCGTGATGGTGAAGTTACTAACCTAAATGCTGGATATAATAGAGGAAATAGAGCTACTGCTAATGATAATTTTTCTATTGCTTATAATGAAAATGCTGTAGAAAATGTAGAGACTGAAGCATTTAGTAGTAATAATATTACTGAGCTTGTAACATTAACATTTGTAGCAGAAGACTTTAGTGAAAGTACTCAAATACCAAAAGGAACTGCTTTCACAAAAGAAGAAGTTGAAGATCTTGTTACAGAACTAGAAAAGACTTTAAAAGATAGTGGCTATAAGTTTGTAGATTTTTATGGAGATAATAAATTTACTACTAAGTATGATTTAACTAAACCAATAAATGAAGATACTACTGTATATATGAAATTGGAAAAAGTTGAAGAACCTAAAAAAGAAGAGAAAAATCCTAAGACTAGTGATATGAACTTAGCACTTATTCTATCTACTTTAGGCCTTACTTCAGTAGGAGCAGTTCTAGTATCAAGAAAAAAACTTGCTAAAGCAAATAGATAATCCAAAACAAAGATCATAACGATCTTTGTTTTTATGACCTTTTTAGAACATATTTTTACTAATTATTTACATAATTATTCTAAACTACTTGAAAAAAGATAAGTTTTATAGTATATTAATTAAGAGAGTATGGAGAGTGGAACATGGGTAAAAAACTTAGTAATTTAATACATAGTAAATCTTTTTTAATAGTATTAGTTATATTATTAATAACTTTAGTAGTGGCTACTACTACATATGCTTGGTTTACTTGGAGTAGTACTAATAATACTAGTATTACTATGTCA
>CAYYXX010000039.1:0-8154 GCA_964475905.1 uncultured Clostridium sp.
TAAATATTGGCTTAATTAAGTGTTTTAAAAATTTTTCATTATTTTATCCTGAATAAAACTATACAAAATTAGTAACTATTTACACCCTATCAACAAAAAAAATATTTTTGAGGATAAAACCTAATAAAAATAGTCTTTGATTATAAAAGTTATCAACAGAAATTCAATCAGACGAAAATTATTTTTCTATTAATTTAAAAGAAACTAAGCCTAAAATATGCCAAGATATTCAAAGAAAAGAACTTCTACAACATCACCATATAGAGGAATTAGTCATCATAAAATTTGTGTAGTTTCTAGTATAGATGAAGATGATAATTTATTATTAGAAATAGTCGGTTTAGGAAGATGCACAACAGATATACTAAAAGAATCATTAAACTTACCTTAAATGCTATTCTTTCAGGATTTCATAGTGATGGAAACGAAATAAGAAAAACAACAAGTCATACGCATTATAATTTAGCAAAAAAATACAATTATCAAAAAACAATAGTAGTAGCAATACCAACAGGTACAATAATAATTTTCATTCAAATTTACTTAAAAAAAAGAAAAACGACTACTTGCCAAATAAACGTATTTATGGTATTATGTATATATCAAGGGAACTTGAATAAAATAAAAATGGGAATACTTAACAAGGCAATGTTGAGTACTCGCCACAATAATTGGGTTTGCACTTAATCTTGTTAGATTGAGTGCTTTTCTTTTACATAGATTACTACTTTACGAAAGTAAAAAGTAAGGCTATTAGCAAAAAGATAATTAGGATAAGTGATAAGATTAAAAAATCTTTCTTATTCATACTATCAGCCTCCTTTCTTTTGAAAGGTGGCAAGCACTCAACTGTTAGAGTATTCCCTAATATAATAAAACCAAGATAAAATAATTTTTCTACTATTTATTATCTTTTAATACATCTCTTATCTCTTCTAATAATAATACTTCATCACTCTTCTTAACAGTTTTTTCTTTCTTATTAATACTAGTAATTTTATTAATAAATTTCACTAATATAAATATACAAAAAGCTATAATAAAGAAATTAATAATATTATTAATTAAACTTCCATATTTAATAGAGGACTCTCCTACTTTTATAGATAAATTACTAAAATCATGGCCCCCTACTACTATTCCTATAATTGGCATTAATAAATCATCTACTACTGAAGTAACTATCTTACTAAAAGCCGAACCCATAACAACACCAACAGCTAAATCAACAACATTACCCCTTTCAATAAATGTTTTAAATTCATTAATAATCTTCTTCATACCATACCTCTAACTTTCTATTTTACTTATAAATTCTTCTTCATTCCATATTGGAATATTAAGCTTAATTGCCTTATCATACTTACTACCCGGTGAATCACCCACTACTAAGACAGAAGTCTTAGAACTAACCGAAGAAGATACTCTACCACCAAGATTTTCTATTATTTTAGAAGCTTCTTCTCTAGTTATATTCATAAGTGTACCAGTAAGAACAAAACTCTTCCCAACAAATTCTTCTTTCTCCTTAGTATTACTATTATTTATATAATCCATATTAATACCTAATTCTTTTAATTTATTAATTAAATAAATATTATCTTCATCCTTAAAATAATCATATATACTTTTAGCAATAATAGGACCTATATCATTTATACTAGTTAATTCTTCTATACTAGAGTTCATAATACCATCTATATTTTTATAATATTTAGCTAATACCTTAGCCGTTTTACCCCCTACATTTCTAATCCCTAGTCCAAATAATAACTTCTCTAAAGAATTATTTTTACTTCTACTAGTAGCTTCTTTTAAATTATCAATCTTCTTTTTACCATAACCCTCTAAATTAATCAATTCCTCTTCATACCTATCAATATTATATAGATCAATAATACTAGTAATAAAACCCTCATTATATAAGTCCTCTATTATAGCCTCACCCATACCATCAATATTCATAGCATCTCTAGAAGCAAAATGAATAATATTTTCTATCTTTCTAGCAGGACAATTACCATTAGGACAATAATAATCAGCTTCACTTTCTCTTCTTACTAGAAGAGTATTACATATCGGACAATTATCTATCATCTTAAAATCTATCTCTTTACCCGTTCTTCTTTCCTTTATCACTTCAACCACTTCAGGTATAACATCTCCTGCTTTTCTAATAGAGATAGTATCCCCTATCTTAATATCTTTTGATAAACAATAATCCTCATTATGTAATGTAGCCTTAGAAATAAGTGAACCCGCTACATGAACAGGAGAAAATATTGCATTAGGAGTAATCTTACCCGTTCTACCTACAGTAAACTTAATCTCCCGTAAAATCGTAAGTACTTTAGTCGCAGGAAATTTATATGCAATCCCCCATCTCGGAACTCTAGCAGTATAACCCAATTTCTCCTCATCATCTAAATTATTCACTTTAAGTACTACACCATCTATCTCATAAGGAAGACTACTCCTAATATCACTTAATCTCTCTATACTATCTATTATTTCTTTAGCATTATGTGCAATAGTATTTAACTTATAATTAGTAACAAAACCTAATTCTTTTAAAAATTCAAGAGCTTCTTCTTGCGTCCTTAAACCATAATCTGATGGATTAGGAATAAAATAAGCCATAAAATCAAGTCCTCTTCTAGCAGTAATCCTACTATCTAATTGTCTTACCGATCCAGCCGCTGCATTCCTAGGATTAGCAAATAAAGCTTCATTATTTAATTTCCTTTCTTCATTTACTTTGTTAAATGAAGCCTTACTCATATATATTTCCCCTCTTACTTCTATATTTATATTCTTAGTAAGTCTAAGAGGAATTGATTTAATAGTTTTCCCATTACTTGTAATATTCTCTCCTACTAAACCATCACCACGAGTAGCTACCCTAACTAATATACCATCTTCATAGATCAAAGATCCCGATAAACCATCCATCTTTGGTTCTACTGTATATATAGGATTATCTACTACCCTCTTAATTCTCTCATCAAAAGCTATTATTTCTTCTTCATTAAAAATATCATCAAAAGAAAGCATAGGTACTTTATGATATACCTTTTCAAATTTAAGAAGAGGACTACCCCCTACCCGCAAAGTTGGTGAGTCTTCCCTCTTAAGACTAGGATACATCTCTTCTAATCTAAGTAACTCACTATAATAATCATCATACTCCTGATCAGTAATACTAGGATTATCATTAACATAATATTCATAACTAGCTTTATTAATAATTTCTACTAATTCTTCTATTCTTTTTCTTACTCTATCTTCCATTTAATATCTCCTTTATCCATTCTAATTATAACATATCCAAGATCAAAAAGAAATAATTAAATTAAAATAGTAGGCTTTTACCTACTACTAAAATATACTTATTTGTCCATCTATTTCCTTAGTTTTAACTTTCTTCTTATTACTTAAAATACTAGATAACATTTTAAGAGTAAGTTCTCTTTCTATCTTATCTTCAGAATCAGTTATACCTACTTCTCTTCTATTTCTTATCTTATCATAATTATATGTAAATATAGCTAAATCATGTAATGATCTATAATTTAGTTTAACTTCTCCAGTACTATCTATCCTAAATACTTCTTTATAATAAAATTCTTCAAAAACACTATATAATAATTCTATATTATTAGTATTAACAGCATATCTCATTTTAGAAATATTTATTCCATTTATATAACTATTTCTATAATATAATAAAAACCTCTCTATAAAAACTTCATCTCTTAACTTACTATGTAAAATATATTTTAAACTATTAAAATCAAAATAATCCTTAGCATCATAGTAGGCCAATCCATACCTTACTTTTTCAAGTTTATCATTTCTCTTACTTCTAATAGTAATATCCTTAGTAATATCTTCTAAAGATAATAACCCCCTATTATATAACGCCTCTCTAAAAAAGTACTCATTAGAAAAACTCATAGTAAGCAGATCAATCTCTTCTAAACTATATCCCCCATTCTTATATTTAGATAATTTAATAAACTCATCTAATTTTGATATATCAATTAGTATATCCTTATTTTGTTTCTTAATAGTTAAAAAATATGCCATAATATTCCCCCTTAAGAACGATTTTATTATAGCATATACACACATATTTGTCAAAAATCCAAAACCCTTTCAAAGTATTAATAATAATTACTTAACAATTTCTACCTTAATCTTTTCATTTCTCTTACATTTAACATTAAATCTATTATTACAACTAGGACACTTAACAGTATGTTCTCCCTTCTTAAGAGGAAGCCTAATCTTTTGTTTACACTTAGGACATTTCTTATACATATAAGTATTTCTATCTTTATATTTATTCTTATTATAATTAAATATTTTAATTATCTTATTTCTATATTTTAAATATATACTATTCTCTTTCTTTCTTAATTTAATATTACGAGAAAAAAATCTATAAAATATTATTACTACTAATAACACTTCAATAACTCTAATAATTATACTATTAACAAAAGTATTAACTACTAATAAAATAAAACAAATAACTAATAAAAACTTATATAACTCATCAACCCCATACCTACCTAACATAAACATTCTAAATTTATTATTATACATAATACCTCCATCTAATTAAAACCACTATAAGTGGTTTATTTTATTATATCTTTATTACCCATATAAGGCCTCAAAACTTCAGGAATAGTAATACTACCATCCTCATTATAATTATTCTCAATCAAAGCAATAAGAGCCCTAGTACTAGCAAGTACAGTATTATTCAAAGTATTAGGATAATAATTACCATTATCCCCTTTAACCCTAATAGATAATCTTCTAGCTTGAGCTTCTCCTAATAAACTACAAGAACCAACCTCAAAATACTTCTTCTGTCTTGGACTCCAAGCTTCCACATCACAAGATTTAACCTTAAGATCAGCCAAATCCCCAGAACAACACTCAATAGTTCGAACAGGAATATTCATATTCCTAAATATATCAACAGTATAACTATACATCCTATTATACCAATCCATAGCCTCCTCTTTATCACAAATAACAATCATTTCCTGTTTCTCAAACTGATGTACTCTATATATACCCCTCTCTTCAATACCATGAGCACCAACCTCTTTCCTAAAACAAGGAGAATAAGAAGTCATCATAATAGGAAACATATCACTACTTAATATTTCCCCCTTAAACTTACCAATCATAGAATGCTCACTAGTACCAATCAAATATAAATCTTCCCCCTCAATCTTATACATCATAGAAGCCATCTCATCAAAAGACATAACCCCATTTACCACATCACTTCTAATCATAAACGGCGGAATACAATAAATAAAACCCTTATCAATCATATAATCCCTAGCATAAGAAATCATAGCACTAGATAACCTAGCCATATCCCCCATCAAATAATAGAACCCATTACCACTAGTCCTACCAGCAGACTCCTTATCTAAACCACATAATTTATTCATAATATCAGCATGATAAGGAATATCATATACTGGTACTATAGGATCTCCAAATCTTTCAATCTCAACATTCTCACTATCATCTTTCCCAATAGGTACAGAACTATCAATAATATTAGGAATCCTCATCATTCTCTTTTTTATTTCTTCTTCTAAATACACTTCCCTCTCTTCAAGTTCAGGTATCTTCTTCTTAATAGAGGACACTTTCTCTTTTATATTATTAGCTTCTTCTATCTTCTTATCACGCATCAAAGCCCCTATCTCTTTACTTAAATTATTAACCTCACTTCTAAGATTATCCGCCTCTGTCTTAATACTACGATACTCTATATCCATATCATATATATCATCTACTAATAACAACTTATTATCTTGAAATTTCTTCTTTATATTCTCTTTTACTAATTCCCTATTAGTTCTAATAATATTTATATCTATCATAATCTATCCTCCTATTTCATTATCCTTATTGGCTTTATAATATAATATATAAATTCTTTAAATAATAATACCATTCTATCTATCATACTCTTATCTTTAAAATCAACAATATTCTCTATACTCTTTCTATTTAACTGATTAATATACGCAATTATAGTCTCAATATGAAAATATGTCGTAAGTATCAAAAATACTAAATATATATATCTAATATTAGTTATCTTTATAGAAATAATACCCAATATTAAAGTTATCATAAGTAATGTTGTTTTAAACTTACCTACTCTTTCCGTAAATACCTTTTTATTTTTCTTTATAATTAAATAATTAATAATAGTTATAATAATTTCCATAAATAAAACTATTATTATTAAATAATTATTATTAATTAATAATATAATTATTAATGATAGAAAATATAACTTATCACTAATAGCATCTAAATATTGTCCTATCTTTGAATAAGCCTTTAATCTTCTAGCCAAATAACCATCAACAAAATCAGATATTGCCCCTAATATATATAACCCTAGTGATAAAACAATTTTATCATTAATAAATAAAATAAAACCTATTACTAAAGATATCAATCTTAATATCGTAACCATATTAGGTATTTGCCTTTTAACTTTATACATTATAACAATTCCTTTCATATTGATTATACAATAATTAATATCAAAAATCAATTAACTAGTGTAAAATAAACATAATATAATTTACTATTTAACATAGTTTTGATATAATTTAAAAGTGGAGGACAAAACAAATGGAAAATCTAGTAGAAAGTTTAGTTAATTTATTTAGTGGTTTAGGAAAAGAAGTAATTGTATTTATAATATCTATGTTACCTCTTTTAGAATTAAGAGGAGGCTTATTAGCCGCTACTATTCTTAACTTAGATTTCTTACCTGCCTATATTATAAGTATAATAGGAAATACGCTTCCTATACCTATTGTCTTATTATTCTTAGATAAAATCTTAAATTGGCTAAAAAAGTTTAAAATTACTGAAAAATTTGTTAATAAAATAATTAACAAAATATTATCCAAAAAAGATCAAATAGAAAAATACGGATATATAGGTCTTATGATATTTGTAGGAATACCACTACCCGGAACAGGAGCTTGGACAGGAGCAGGCCTTGCCGTACTTCTTAATATGGATAAAAAGAAATCTTTTATCTATATTATGCTAGGAATTATATTAGCAAGTATCATTATGAGTCTTATATCATATGGGATACTAGGTAATATTATTAGATAAGAGTATAGAACTATTCTATACTCTTTATTTCATCAAAAGTAACTCTACCTAAATAACCATCATTTAGATCTTTTATTACCCTCTTATATATTCTATCATAATCAGCTTCATTATTTCTATAAGCCCCTATCTTCTTACCAATTTGATCTAATATATCTAAAATATCATCTGTATTATTAATATTATATCTACTTTTAATATTATCAGGATAATCATTTAACATCTTCTTAATAATATAAATAGCTATATCTTCAATATCCAATACCTCTTCTTTAATAGCACTCATAGAAGCCAAATTATAAGCTACTACCTCACTAGGAGCCTTTGGCCATAATATACCAGGAGTATCTAATAATTCAATTCTATCATTAATCTTTATCCATTCTAAATTCTTCGTAACACCCGGTCTATTACCTACATTAGTACTTCTTCTTCCTACCAATCTATTAATCAAAGTAGATTTACCAGCATTAGGAACTCCCATTACAAGTACTCTTGCTTTTCTATCTTTTAACCCCTTTTTACTTCTTTGGATATTTAACTCCTTTATAATAGGATTAATCCTATCAAATATTATATTAATATTAAAATTATTAATTAAATTCATAGGAACTACTATATACCCATTATCCTCATAATACTTAATCCATTTATTAGTCTTATCAAGATCACATAGATCAATCTTAGTCATAATTATTACTCTAGGCTTATTCTTAGTAAGTTCTTCAATTTCCCTATTTTTAGAAGAATACGGAATACGAGCATCCACCACTTCAAAAACTATATCAATTAAATCAATCTTCTCTTTAATTTCCCTTTTAGTCTTAGCCATATGCCCCGGATACCAGTTGATACCCGTCGATGGTAAACTTTTTGCACCATCATTCATCTTTTTATTTTTTCTCATTTCTCTTTTTTGATACATATCCATTATTTATCACTTCCATTCTTTTTTATAATTTC
>CAYYXX010000040.1:0-7804 GCA_964475905.1 uncultured Clostridium sp.
CTAGTCTATCATTCATTAAACCTACACTACTAGCTAAGTTATAAGTAATACTATTTACTTCAGTAGTAGTTTTACTACTACTGGTATATAAATTAGTAATATGAGTAGCTAAGTTAACTGGTACATAGTAAGTAGAACTTACTAAAGTATACCCAGTAGGTACTACTAGATCTCCCCCATTTTCATAACCTAATATAGATACTAAAGATACATTAGTACTAGTAGTATTATTATTCTTTACATATAACTTAATAAACTTACTCTCTGACTTAGCTAAAGTACCAGTACTAGGATTATCTGAATCAGAATAAGCTTTTACTACTACATTACTACCAGAATAACCTATACCATATTTAACTATACCATTATTAGTATTCTTAACTTTAAAATATACAGTTTTACTCCCATTAGCGGGGACACTTATAGTACTATTATTATTCAAAGTAATAGTATAAGTACTATCAGTCTGAGTAACACTACTATTAATAGCAAATGTTTGATATAACACAGTTATTCCTAATACTAATATAGTAACTATTAATATTATTATTTTTGTCTTTTTAGATATTTTAGAAAAGAAACTTAATATATTTTTCATTAAATAATCCTCCTACCCTATGTATTAATTTTATCATAAAGTATAAGTTTCTGCAAGTAGTTAAGAGAGAAAAATAAAGGACTTTTGTCCTTTATTTTATCCCCCATTACTAGATACTACTTCTATATCTTTTAATTCTCCAGTCTTCTTATTAATACTATAATACTTAGTATCATTATCTTTAGTAACATCTAATAAATAATAATCTTCTTTCTCTTTAACATTAACTATTTCATTAGTTAAATTAAATTCTTCTTTAATAGCATTAATAGCTTTCTCTTTAGTATTTATTTTATCACCATTAAAATAATTTATTAATAATATAGTTAATACTAATAATATTATAATTATTAATATAACACTAAGTATTTTTAATATATTCTCTTTCTTCATATATATCTCCTTTATTTAACTATTGAATAACATTCTTTTATAGTATTATCCGTATATATTCCATAAGTATTAGAATATCCCTTAAAAGTAAGACAGTGCCTAGCACCATTAGTACTAGCATTAGCAGAATTTACATTACTATTACTAGTATAATAATAAGCATTAATAATAGAATTTTCAAATGCTCTCCAGCCACTTACACAATTTTGTCTGGCACCTGAAGAACTCTTAACACCACAATCAGAACTACTTACATATAGTGAAACATCATTTACTGAAATACCATAACTACTACTTACAGAAAAACCTGCTCTAAATCTATCTTCAACTCCCCATGAAACTGGAGTATCAAGAAGATTTATATAATCAAGTATAAAGTAAGGCTCCTCTTCTTTCTCCCACTGAGCATATAAAGTTAAATTAGCATTACCCGTATAAGTAGATCCACTACTATAATAAGTACCTCTTCCATTTGCCATAGTATTCCATCCCGCAAAATCATAACCACTTCTACTAGGAGAATACCTACTTAATGTTAAATTTATATTATGATACTTTATCTGACTACTAGGTACACTACCTAAACTTCCTCCATTAGCATTATATGTAACCGTATAAGAGTCCGCTGTCCACTTAGCATATAAAGTAACATCACTATTAGCACTATAAGTACCACCACTAGCATAATTAGTACCAGTACCATTTGCATTAGTATTCCAACCATTAAAAGTATAACCACTTCTAGTAGGCTTAGTAGTACTTAATGTTAAATTTTGATTATGATACTTAATCTGACTACTAGGTACCCCACTACCACCATTAGCATTATAACTAATAGTATATTCTTTTAATTTAGTAATAGGATAATACTCCCCATTACTACTTACACTCTTACTAGTACTTACTCCCCACTCACTAGTAGTAGCATTACTATTTCTATTCCATCCAATAACATTATAACCATTTCTTACAATACTAGGAGAAGTAACACTACAATCTCCACCTACATTAGCAATACATAATTTATCTATATCCTTTGTTCCCCCATCAATACTATCAGCATTACTCTTTTTAAAAGTATTCTTATATATAGAAAATTCTCTACTATTACTAGCACAATTACCAGTCTTATCACAAGTCTTAGCTTCTACTGTTACATTACCCTCAGAACTATAAGTAATACTTACCTTATCATCAGAACTTCTATATAACTTATCCTTTTCAATACTAGTAGTATTAGTACTACAATTCTTTTCATCAACACAACTCATAACTTGCTTAGTACTAGTACCATCAATAGAAGACTTAAAATAATAAGTAGCATCTCCATTAATATTAGTCCTATCATAACTAATATTTACATTAACATTATCACCCTTTTCAATCGTAGGCTTTTTAACATCTAAAGTCGTTTTTTGTATCTCATCACAACTTTTAGATCCCCCTTTAGTAAAAGTACATATTCTTATATCATAAGAAGTTTCATCTTCTAATCCAGATATACTACAAGTATTATTATTAACTATACCAGTTTTAGAATTATCATTAAAATTCGGTTCATTCTCATCATTAGCTTTCTTATAATAACACTCACTTCTATCTATTTCTATATTCTCTCCTACTACATCAGTAAAATCAATATCAATTATATCATCAGTATAAGATGTACCACCACTTACATCAACACCATTAGTAATATTTTCATTAATAATATTACCAGTACATACTCCATATATCATATCATTAGCAGTACAACTATCAATACTAGGATTACATATTTTTTTATCATTTAATAATACAGGATTACTATTTACTAAAGTAACACTATTCTTATATATTCCTACATAAGTACTTTTATCTATCTTATTATCATCACTTAAACCCTTATTAATACTAGAAAAATCTAAATTTTTATCTAATAACCCCTTATTCTGAAGTTCCCCAATAGTAGCACAAAAATACTTACCAGTAAGATCACTTCTAGTCATCTCTATCCAATATTTATTATCATTATTCTTCTCCGTAGCATATACTGAAGCCGACTGTTGTATACTAGATATAGAAACACTAACCCCTTTATCCTTAGATTGACCAATTAACTTTAAAATACCAAATACACTACCACCTATAACTAATCCTATTATTACTATTACTCCTAGTAACTCAACTAGAGTAAAACCTCTTCTATCTTTCATTCTTGCCTCCTTTTAATTATACACCTATTTTATTTGATACTACTTCTAATTCTTTTAATTCCCCTGTCTCTTTATCAAGACTATAATACTTAGTATCATTATCTTTAGTAACATCTAATAAATAATAATCTTCTTTTTCTTCTATATTAACTATCTCATTAGTTAAATTAAATTCTTCCTTAATAGCAATAATAGCTTTCTCTTTAGTATCTATTTTAGTACTATCATTATTAAAATAATTTATTAATAATATAACCAATACTAATAATATTGTAATTATTAATATAATACTAAGTATCTTCAATATATTATTTTTCTTCATATGTAACTCCTTTATCTATATATCGTATATGTTTTTTCTACAGAATTAGTACATGTACCACTACAACCTGAAGAACATGCTCTAAAGCGTATAGTATGACTACCACTACTAGCATTTTCATTAGTAGTATTCCAATTACTATTACTAGTATAATAATAAGCATTAATAATAGAATCACTAAATAATCTCCATCCACTTGCACAATTTGCTCCTCTTCCACTTGATGTTTTCACAGCACAATCTGAACTAGATACACATAAATTAAACCCATAATAAACATTATCACAATTATCTTTTACACTATGAGCAACAGAAAGACCTATTACTGTCCCATGCGGAACTCTACTAGGAAAACCATTAATAAAATCCAAATCAACTGTATATGTATCACATGATACATTCTGCTCCCACTTAGCATATAAAGTTAAATTATCATTACCTGTATAAGTAGATCCTATTCCATAATTAGTACCTCTTCCATTTGCCTTAGTATTCCATCCATTAAATGTATATCCATACCTACTAGGAGAAAACCTACTTAAAGTTAAATCAACATCATGTGTCTTTATTTGACTACTAGGAACATTACCTAAATCACCACCATTAGCATTATATGTTACCATATATGTATTAGCTACCCACTTAGCATATAAAGTCAAATCTTCATCTTTATTATAAATAGCCCCACTAGCATAATTAGTACCAGTACCATTTGCCTTAGTATTCCATCCATTAAATGTATATCCACTTCTAGTAGGCTTTTCTTCACTTAACTTTATATCAACTTTATATTGTTTTTTCTGACTACTAGGAGCCCCACTTCCTCCATTAGCATTATAACTAATATTATATTGTTTATTTATATTTATTTCTTCACTACTATAAGCATAATTACCTGTCTTATCATAAGTATAAGCTTCTATATATACCTTACCATTACTATTATACTTAATTGATATAGTACTATTATTAGTACCAGTACTTTTATACCTATACCACTTATCTTTTTCTATTTCTATAGTACTATTATCACTACAATTCTCTCTATTATCATCACACTTATTAACTAAAAGACTACTAGTACCATCCATAGAAGACTTAAAATAATAATCAGCATCTCCCTTAATATAAGCCCTATCATATAATATAGATATCTCTATACCACTATTACTATAAGCAGGCTCTCTAATCTTTTTAGTAGACATATTAATCTCTTTACAACTACTAGATCCCCCCTTAGTATAAGTACATACCCTTATATCATAACCACTACCCTGATCTAATCCTCCAATATTACATATATTTTTATCTATCTTAGTATTATCACTAGAATATAAAGCTACATTATCACCATTTTTCTTATAAGAACACTCACTTCTATCTATTTCTATATTCTCTCCTTTAATATCACTAAACTTAATATTAGTTAACTCATCAGTATAAGAATCCCCTTTTTCTACATCAATTTCTTCAGTTATCTCTTCATTAATAATAGTCCCAGTACATACACTATAAATAATACTAGCAGTACTACAAGTATTATTTTTATCCTTAAAATCACATTTTTCTACATCATTTAATAAAACAGCATTACTATTTACTAAAGTAACATTATCTTTTACTATACCTACATAAGTATTTTTATCAATATTATTAGGTAAACTACTAAAATCAATATCTTTCTCTAATAATCCCTTATTCTGAAGCTCTCCTACTGTAGTACAAAAATACTTACCCACTACTAGTCCTTTAATATCAGTCCTAGTCATCTCTATCCAATAATCTTTATCATTATTCTTCTCCGTAGCATATACATTACCAGCATCCTCTATACTAGATACAGAAACACCACTACCCTTATCTTTAGATTGACCAATTAACTTTGTAATACCAAAAATACTACCACCCACAATTAATCCTATTATTACAATTACTCCTAGTAACTCAACTAAAGTAAAACCTCTTCTATCTTTCATCATTACCTACCTTCCTTATTAATTATACAATATTAAGAAAAACATTTCAATATAGTTATTTAATAATATTTAATTCACTATCAAGTAATTCATCAGTAGTCTTTCTTAGATTAGGAGATACTACTCCTACTGTTTTTATTAACATATATCTAAACTTACTCTGCATATCAAAATCTCCATTTTCTAAATAATTTCTAAAATCATCTAATTCTAAATAATCTTCCATCTTAATCTTTAAATTATCTAAACCATATTTAAGCGTTCTAAAATTAATCTTTCTCTTCCCTTTTTCTAAAGCACTTATATATGAACTAGAAACTAAGAAATGATCTGCCATTTGTTCTATACTCAAATCCATAACTATTCTAATCATTCTTAATGAATTAATATTAACTTTATTATCCATATATACCTCCTTGTATCTTTATATATATAATACCATATTTAAAATCTTTTTACTAGGACTTATCAAAAAAAGAAAGAAAAAATCTTTCTCTTGCTTAAGCTATTCTAATAATATTAAGATAAGCATTATTACCTGTATTAGGTGTTACAGTAGTAGCAACACTAGATTTAATATCTAGTCCTATCTGATCCCCCGCTACTAAAGTATTTATAGTACTACCTACAAAATCAGTATTAGTACTAGCAGTTACAGCCTTACTAATTGAAGTACTCCCAATAGCGGTAGCATTTTGTTTTACATCTACTGTTATAGTACCAGCATTAGTAGAACTACCAGAAAAATAATAATTAATTAAATATATACCATCATCTACTATTGTAAGAGCATTCTCAGTACCAGTAGTCATATTATTAGTAGGACCAGCTTCAGATAAAGAAATATTCTGAGGAACATTTATCTCCAGTGAAATACCATTATTAGAATTATTATATTTACGACCATAAGTATTTAAACTTGAAGTACCCGGAGGCCCTTGTTCCCCTTGTTCTCCCTGTGGACCCTCAGCTCCAGTAGCACCCCTTGGAATACTAAAATTCAATATAACATTTTCATTAGTCCCTACATTAGTAACACTAGCATTAGTCCCAGCATCCCCAGTAGTAGTAGCTCCTACTGTTATCGTCGCCGGTCCAGCTGGACCAGTAGGTCCCGTAGGTCCCACTATTAATGAATTACATCTACATTTTTTACCAGACTCTAATATATTCTTAATTTTATCATCAAGACAACCATTATTCATAATAACCTCCCTCCACTTTATTTTATGATAGAGAGATAATTTGTTTTTTACTATTGTCTATTCTTTAATATATACTACCAAACTTAGTTATAGGCCATATTCTATATACAGCTTTACCTAATATATCATCACTATCTATTAATCCAATATTTCTACTATCTCTAGATACAGGCCTATTATCTCCTAATACAAGATACTTATTATTAGGAATACTAGAACAAGTACATATCTCTTCTAAATTAAAATCATTAGTATTCTTAAACTTAAAATTCTCTTCTACTACTTTATCATTTACATATAACTTATTATTCTTATAACTAATATGTTCTCCCGGTAAACCAATTATTCTCTTTATAATTTCTTCATTACCATCCTTTATTATAACAATATCAAATCTATTAATATTACTATAACCAATCTTTCTCTCTAGTAATACTTCTCCATTATGTAAATTAGGTTTCATAGAATCACCACTTACTATAACAGGAGTAATAATAAAAGTTCTAAGTAATATAACCCCAATAAATATTAAAATATATGGTAATAACTCTTTAATCATATTTTTCATACTATCCTCCATAAAAAAATAATAGCAAAGCTATTATCTTCTCTCTTTAATATTATATTTACTCTTCCTGTCTCTTAAGAAATATAACTTAGCTCTTCTAACTTTACCGGCTTTTACTATTTTAATATAGGCAACCTTATTAGAATGTACATGGAATGTCTTTTCAACACCAATACCTGAATACTCTCCTCTTACAGTAAAAGTTTCAGACACTCCC
Organism: uncultured Clostridium sp.; assembly: GCA_964475905.1. Classification (GTDB taxonomy): domain Bacteria; phylum Bacillota_I; class Bacilli_A; order RF39; family UBA660; genus CAG-302. Next base: position 7,475 of record CAYYXX010000040.1, read on the forward strand.
TTACCTTTTCTAGCAATAACTATTCCTTTAAAATCTTGGACTCTCTCTTTTGATTTACCACCCTTAGTTTCAGTAATAATACAACCTACTACTACAGAATCTCCTACTCTAAACTCAGGTAAATCTTTCTTTAATTGACTACTAGTTATCTTTTCAATAATGTCCATCGTATATCCACTTCCTTTCTTTCTCAGATAATCACTATATTAATAGGCGGATTACCCCATAACGAATATAATTTTACCATATATTATATTAAAATACAACCATTTTTATTATTTTTTCAGGATAAAGATATGAAAATAAAAGAAATTTCAAAAAAATTCATGT
>CAYYXX010000041.1:0-3038 GCA_964475905.1 uncultured Clostridium sp.
CTGTTGGTGAAGTGGCTTAACACATTGCCCTCTCAAGGCAACATTCATGGATTCGAATTCCATACAGATCACCATATTTTAAATTATACTAGAAATTAATTTTTCTAGTTTTTATATTGTATTTATATAAATAATGTTGTATAATAATTCATGTTTTAGGGGGATAATAGTGAGAAAAATAATAATTGATAGCGGTAAAGAAATATATGAAACACCAAGAAAAATAAATAATAATAACTCACTTGGTGATTTAATACATATTGATGAAGAATACAGATCATCAGTAGAGGTGTTTCATAATTTATTTATAAATAACATTGATGAAAAACTATTAGAAAGATTCTATTCTAATATAGATAATGTTCAAATAAAAAAAGCATATATAAAGGGAATTATATATAACATATTAATAAGTGGTATATATGCCGATTATGATATAACATCTAATACTATTACATATTACCAAAAAGTACTATCTAATAGCTGTATAGGACATGAATTATTACATCTTTCTAGTAGTATATGTGATAAAGAAAATAAAATATATTATAGTGGTATTTCGCAAATAAATGAAAGTGTTTCACTAGGAGATGCCTTAAATGAAGGATATACAGACTATTTATGCTCTATAATGTATGGAGAGATTAATACCTACTATAAATATGAAATGGTAGTAGCTAAATTAATAGAACAAACACTAGGAAGTACTATGAAAGAAATGTATTTTAATGCTGATCTATATAGCTTCTTCCAAAAGTTATCAGAGTATACTTCAGTAGCAAATATAAAAAATTTTCTATGTAAAATGGATTATATATTAAATAATAGAATAACCTCTACAATGAAGAATAAATCACATAAATATATATTAGATATTAATTATTTCTTATTACAAATCTATAGTAATCAACTTATAGATAAAATAAATAAAAAACAAATATCTAAGAAATTAGCCTTAGAATTATATAAAAAATATGTATTAAGTATGAATGAGTTATTAGAAGTCCCTCTATCTATAGATAAAGATAGATTAAGAACTAATCTTGCTGATAACAATGAAATACAATTAAGTAGAATTAAAAAAATAATATAAATATTAATAATGATATAACACCAGATATAATAACGTGATATATTCTACCCTTAAAATAATTAATATAAGGAATATCCTCTAGTATAGAAGATACCTGCATATGAATAGATAAACCACCAAAAGAAATAATAGAAGTAGATAATATAACTTTATAAATATCATTAATATATAGATCAGCAAGAGAAGATAACCCCATAGTCATTTCCAATATACTTTTAACCAGTACAGATAAATAACTATTTAGATTAAATATATGACATATTAATGTACTAATTATTAAGAAAGAAGTAACAGTACCAGATATCATAAGAAGAGTATTGATACTTTTTTTAATACTATTAGAAAATATAATAGTAAAGTTTTGACATTTACTACTATTAGATATATAATTATTACAAGTAGGATTATTCTTATTTCTAAAGATAAATGCAATAATAAAAGAAGATAAAATATGACTTATTAATATAATAATCCCATAAGTATTATTCTTAAGATAAAATACTCCTACTGTCTGAAGAATAAATAAAGGATTAGCAAAATGAGTAAATAAAAGAAGATGACTAGCTTCATTCTTACTAAGTAAAGATAAATCATAAGAAGTTTTAATAGCTATAGCATTAGAGGGAAAACCCGCTATTAAAGATATAAATAATACTAATACAGCCTCTTTACTTATATTAAATAATTTACTAATAACATTAGTTATTCTACTAGGTATATAATAAATAAAATTATAATTAATTAAAATATCTGATAGAATAAACATAGGTAACATAGATGGTACTAAAGTATTAAACCAAATATAAAAAGAAGAAATAATAGTATTAGATACTATATCTTTATTAAATAATATTAATATAAGTATAAAAAAAGAAATTATAACAATAATTATATTTGAATATTTTTTCATAATTTAATATATGATATAATAAAGATAAAAAGAAGGAGAATGAACATGAAATTAAAAAAATTTATTAAAGAAAACTATAAATATATAAGTATAATAATTATAATAGTATTATTTTTTAATATTAAACTACCATACTATATAATGGCTCCCGGAGGAGTAATAGATATTACAGATAGAGTAGTAATGGATAACTATAAAAAAGAAGATAAAGGTAGTATAAATATGCTATATGTAAGTGAATACTCTGCTACTCCAGCTAGTATGCTTATGGCTAAATTAAGAGGATTTGATATAGAAGAAAATAAAAGCAGACAAATATCCAATGAAACAGTAAAAGAAATAAATACTAGAAATAAAATAATGCGAGATAACTCTCTAGATATAGCTACTATGGTAGCTTATAATGAAGCAGGAAAAAAAATAAATATTAAAGAGAAGAAAAATATAGTAATAGCAGTAACAAAAGAAAACGGCTTAGAAATAGGAGATATAATATTATCAGTAGATAAACAAGAAATAAATAGTATAGAAGATATAAAGAAGATAATAAATAGTAAAGAAGAGAATGATATTATTAATTTTAAAATAAAAAGAGATAATAAAGAAAAAGAAATAAAGAGTAAAGTATTAATAGAAAATAATACTAAAGTAGTAGGAGTAGTTATTATAACCGAGTATGATTATGATATAGAACCTAATATAGATATAAAATTTAAAGATAGTGAATCAGGATCTTCAGGAGGCCTTATGTTATCACTTACTATTTATAATGCCATTACTAATGATGATATCATAAAAAATAGGAAAATAGCGGGTACTGGTACTATCTCTTCTGACGGTAGTGTAGGAGAAATAGATGGAGTAAAATATAAAATAATGGGAGCAGCTAAAGCCAATGCCGACATAGTATTTGTTCCAAGTGCTAATTATGAAGAAGCAATCATGGTAAATAATAAATATAAATATAATTTGAATATAATTAGAGTAGATACTTTTAAAGAAACTATTGAATATTTAAAAAATAATTAAAATATT
>CAYYXX010000041.1:3138-7546 GCA_964475905.1 uncultured Clostridium sp.
CTTTTTTAAGTTCCTGTTATGGTCGGAATCACCGCTTTTTTAAGTTCCTGTTATGGTCGGAATCACCGCTTTTTTATTGCTACTAAGTAGCCTTATTATTATATGCAAAAATGCACACAATATAACCACTTACGCACTAATAATATATCATAAATATACTAAAATGTCTAGTTATTTAGAAAAAGTTTTTAATTATCTTTTAGCATTATTCTATATTGATATTTAGATAATATACATGATATAATATAAAGCAAAGAGGTAAAATATGAGAAGAAATGAAGTAGACAGAAGTAAATTATCGCCAATGATGGCACATTATGTAGAATTAAAAGATAAATATGAAGATACCATAATATTATATAGATTAGGAGACTTTTATGAGATGTTTTTTGAAGATGCCGAAGAAGTATCCCATGCCCTAGAACTTACCTTAACAGGTAAGAATGCTGGACTAGAAGAACGAGTACCCATGTGTGGTATACCACATCATGCTGCTGAAATATATATAGATAAATTAATAAAAAAAGGATTTAAAGTAGCAATATGTGAACAATTAGAAGATCCTAAAAATACTCGTGGTATAGTAAAAAGAGATATAGTAGAAGTAATATCTTCAGGTACTATAATAAATACTAATTCATTAAATGAAAAAGAAAATAACTATATAGGTAGTTTATATGATTTTAACTATGGATATGCCCTTACATATTCTGATATAACTACAGGTGAAATATATTCAGTATTATCTACTAATGATAATGATGTAATATATAAAATATTATCACTAGATATAAAAGAATTAGTCGTAGATAATAATACTAGTAAAAAAATAATATCTATGATAAAGAAAGAAAAAATACCCGTAACATTTGAAAATAATTATCTAAAAGATAAATATAATGATATCTATAATGAAATAGAAGATGATAGAATAATAAAATCAATAGAATTATTACTATATTACTTAAGTGAAGTACAAAAAAGAAACTTATCCCATTTCCAAAAAGTAATAATAAAAAAAGATAATACATCTCTAGTAATGGATATACATACTAAGAGAAATTTAGAATTAACTGAATGTTTAAGAACTAAAGAAAGAACATACTCACTACTATGGCTTTTAGATAATACTAAGACCGCTATGGGAAGTAGAAGATTAAAATATTTTATAGAAAATCCATTAATAGATATAACTAAGATAAATGAAAGATATAATACAGTATCAAAGTTATTAGAAGAATTTATATTAGCAGATGAACTTAGAAATGATCTATATGAAGTATATGATCTAGAAAGATTATGTGGAAGAATATCATTTGGAGCCGCTAACGCCAAAGACTTATTACAATTAAAAAACTCATTAAAAGTATTACCAAGTATCAAAGATAAATTAGAAAAAATAAAATTTTATGAAGAAATATATCCACTAGAAGAACTATATAAATTATTAGATATATCTATAAATGAAGATGCCCCTTTAGGACTAAAAGAAGGTTTTTTAATAAAAGAAGGATATAGTAAAGAATTAGATGAATTAAAAAAACTAAGTAAGGGTGGAAAAGACTTTATTAGTAATTTTGAAAAAGAAGAAAGAGAAAGAACTGGTATCAAAGGTTTAAAAGTAGGATTCAATAAAGTATTTGGATATTATATAGAAGTAAGTAAATCATATTTATCCTTAATAACTGATGATATGGGTTATACTAGAAAACAAACTTTAGCTAATTGTGAAAGATTCATAAATCCTATATTAAAAGAAAAAGAAGATATAATCTTATCATCAGAAGATCGAATAATAAGTCTAGAATATAATTTATTTATAGAAATAAGAGAAAAATGTAAAGAATATATTAGTATATTACAAAAAAATGCTAAAGTAATTAGTGAAATAGATGTACTTACTTCCTTTGCCTATGTAAGTGAAAAATATAACTATGTAAGACCAATACTAAATACTACTAATGAAATAAAAATAAAATCTTCAAGACATCCAGTAGTAGAAAGAGTAACAAAAGATTATGAATATGTACCTAATGATATAATTATGGATAAAAGTACAGATATACAATTAATAACAGGACCAAATATGGCAGGAAAAAGTACCTATATGAGACAATTAGGTATAATAGTTATTATGGCTCAGATAGGATGTTTTGTACCAGCAGAAGAAGCCTTTTTACCAGTATTTGATAAAATATTTACAAGAATAGGAGCTTCAGATGACTTAGTAAGTGGAGAATCTACTTTTATGGTAGAAATGATGGAAGCATCTCGAGCTATAAAGAATGCTACTAAAAATAGTTTAATACTATTTGATGAATTAGGAAGAGGAACCGCTACTTATGATGGTATGAGTATAGCAGAAGCTATTTTAGAATATATTGCAAATAATATAAAATGTAAAACACTATTTTCTACTCATTACCATGAACTAACTTCTATGGAAAAAATACTTCCAAATTTAAAAAATAAACATGTATCTGTTATTGAAGAGAATGGAACAATAACTTTCTTACATAAGATAAAAGATGGATCAGTAGATAAAAGTTATGGTATTAATGTAGCAACATTAGCAGGACTTCCTAAAGAAGTAATAGATAGAGCAAATATAATACTAAAAGAGTATGAATCTAAAAATAATACTAAAAATAATTATACCCAAATGACCATTCCCCTAGTATATGAAGATAAAAAAAGTATTGTCGAAGAAGAAATAAAAAAGATAGATATACTAAATATTACTCCTATTGAAGCTATAAATATATTAAGTAAGTTAAAAGAAAAGATAAAGTAATACTTATTAAATTAATTACAAAAGATATGCTTTTTATAACATATCTTTTAATTTATTTATTAAATAGTTAGAAAAGATGTTAAAATCTAAAAGGACGTTAGTATAGATATATAGACATATAATTCTGTCCAATGTGATAATTTGCTATTTATAAAAAAGAGATTTCTATAAATAAAAAAACTTTTAAAAAATTACATAGAGGTCAAGTTATTAAAGTTGACTTTGGAATTAATATTGGCTCTGAATTATGCTACACACATTTTGCAATAGTTCTAAATGACAATGATACAATCTATAATGATAATATAACCATAGTACCTATCACATCAAAAAAAGAGAAAACAGAATAAATGTTGGAAAATTATTGCATAAAATTTATCCAAATTCTACAAAGTACAATTTAATATCATATGTAAATATATTACAGATAAGAACAATAAGTAAAACTAGAATACTGCAAGACAACAAAAATTATATTTGTAATAATAAAATAATGGATAAAATTGATAAAGAAATTATATTACAATTTACAAAAAAAGATACTACCAATATGATGTTTAAAAGACTAATTTGACCATTATATTCTTTACTGGTGCATTTAAGTATTCATTCAAATCTTTGCTTTTTTTAGTAATCATATTGAAAAAATAAGTAATTTATGATATTATTTGTATGTAGAGTAAGTATAGAAAAGAGGTAATAAATGAAAACAAGTAAAATAATAATACTAGTATTAATACTAATAGCATCAGTAGCAGGATTAACATATGCCTACTACTCATGGACAGGAAGAACATTTATAAAAGGGATGTCAGAATGTATGGAAGTAAACTATGTAAAAGGAAGAGATATCACATCAAATAGCTTAAAAATAGTAGATAATCCTCAAGACGGAATAACTACTACACTAAAAGTATCATTAAATAATAATTGTACTATAACTAGAGGAAATGGAACATTATATCTAGATATAGATACTACTACATCTTCAGCACTATTAAGTAGTAATGCCTTAAAATATCAAGTAGTAGTAGGAAATACAGTAGCAAATACAGGAGTACTTACTAGTAGTGGAAAAAACACTATATGTAGTAATATAGAAGTAACAGATGTAGAAACCCCAATAATAGTAGTCCTATGGGTAGATGGAAATGTATTAAATAGTAGTAATACAGCTAGTATATTATCTTCCACTTTCAGTGGAAAAATAACAATGAGATTAGAAAACAGTAGTCAAGGATAAAAATAAAATAGAAAGGAGTATTAAAATGAAAGAAAAAATAAAAGAAAATAAAAAATATATAATATTAGGAATAATAATATTAATAATACTATCATTAGGAGTAACACTAGCATATTATGTATGGAATACATCTAGTGATGAAGAAACTAAGATCGTAACTAGTGTAGGAGCAGCGACTGTATATTTTGATGGAGGTTCTGTAGTTAATGAAGTCAATCTAAGACCAGTAGAAAGTAAAGAATATGGAATAACTAAAAATATAAGTATAAAAGCTAATACAACAGGTTTAACATTTAATTTATATTTAGATTTAACAACACTTCCTAATGCTTTAAAAGAAACTAGTTTTAAGTATGCTCTATATAATGGAA
>CAYYXX010000042.1:0-7470 GCA_964475905.1 uncultured Clostridium sp.
TTCATAGTCTTTATAATATATTAAATTCCTTGTAAACCCTTGATTTATAAGCTTACGGAAGCCCCCCCCCCATACAAATGTTCGCCTTTTTCCATACTATCTTAAACGCGTTATAACTATTCATACAGGGCATCTCCTTTCAATTATTTACATACTAATAATAACATAAATATATTCTTTTATCAATTATTTTTTATAAATTTAACATAAATTCTACTCTATTACTACTTCCTTATACTCAGTTATATCCTCATTACAAGTTATAAATAAATCAACTACTACTTTAGAATCTAACTCTTCTTCATTAATTATCTTAATATCTGTAATCTCTTCTACTTTAGGATACTTCTCCAACAACTTCTCCCTAGCAGTTACCACTGCTTTCTCTTTAGCAGTATCATATGTATATATATCATTTATAATCTTTGTCTCATATTCATATTCATATACTAAAGATAAAGGTATAATATTATTTCTATATATATATTTTATATTCCTATTAAAAGTTTTATATTTATGAAAATTAAAAAACGAGATCCTCTTATTCAATATATTCAAAGATAACACTCTCTTCTTATTCCCTGTATATAATACTTCATTATATATATACGGATACTCCACTCTTACCGTATACCATACTTCTCCTAGTACTTTCCCCTTAGAAGTTTTTTGTACTTTCTCATTATTAGGAAGTACTATATCAGAAGATATTATCATCTCCCCCTTTTTAACATAAGTATTCACATCTCTTACTTTCTCTCCACTTTCTGCATATATACTCTTTATTACCGCATTCTTAGAAGATACTATATTATATATCTTATTATCTTCCCTATCCAGCTTAATAATCCTCTCTTCTACTCTTACTATATATTTAGTACCCTCTCTTATTATCTCCAACCATTCTAATTTATCCTTATTATCCTCTAGTATTCTCCTCTTTATCTTTTCTATTTCCTCATAACTTTTTACAAAACTATATTTTTTTATACCACTTTTATATAGTTCTTCATTTACTAAGTCTATTATATTATTATTAGAATGTATTACTTCTATCTTAAATATTATATTTGATAAAATAATTATTGTTATTATTCCTATTAAAAGAGATATTAATATAAATATATATTTCTTTATTTGTTTTAATATTCTTAATTTCCCATAATATTTTATTACTTCTACTTTATATATAGTTTTTAATTCCAATATTCTATCTAGATCTTTATAATCCACTACCAAATATAATTCTTTATAAGATTTAGGAATTATTCTTTCTATATTTATATTATTTCTTATTAATCTACTTAAGAAATTATTTATATTTTTTCCCTCTACTCTTATCTTAATACTACTAGAAAAAATTTTTAATATTTTATCTTTCATAGTACTCAACTCTTTCTATATAAAAGTTATATTTTCTATATTTCCTGATATTAGTATCTCATTATCCATCATCTTAGTTATCACTAGATCATTACCCCTTATATTATATATCTTATCATAATATTTAATACTAATTATATTAGAAGTAAACTCTAGTATTTCACTATAATTTATAATATCTAATTTATTATACTTATATAGTATACTAAAATTTTTATCATTTATATAGTTATCCAATTTATTTAATATTTTCATAATAATATATATGTTTTAATTATTTATTTTATGTAAAATAATTAGTTTTTAGGTAAATGTAGTGCAATTTTAATAATATTTGTCATATGTTATATTGAATATAAAAAAGGGGTGGATTATATGTGTAACAATGAGACTAATTCTTGTGAGAATTGTATTGCGGATATACTAAAAGTTATCCTTATACTTCAGCAAAGCGTATGTCAAAATGACTGCTGTCTAGAAACTTGTGATAGAGGCTTTTTAGGTCAAAATAGTAGTTTCTGCTACAACACTAGACCTATAGTATTATATACTTGTTCAAGTGGAAATACACCTATTGCTATGCCTATTAGTAAAGATCCTAGTGTTTCTACTACTAGTAGTGTCTTTAGACTTGAAAAATTAGATGGCTGCTGTGCTACTTGCAGAGTACTTGCTAATAATTCAGATGAATCTAGTGTATTTCCTTATGAAGCTACAAACTCATTCTTTACTATTAATTTAGGTTGCTGTTGTATGCTTAGATGCTTAGATGATACTTTTGTTGAATGTATATAAAATAAACCAGTCATTGGCTGGTTTTTTATTTTCTATTTATTTATCAGTAGTTTACCTAAATATATTCCTAATATTATACATATTAATATTATTAATATAGTATATAATATTTTAGATATCTCATTTGTCTCTTCGTTCATAATTCCTCCTAGTACCTATCTTTTAATTTTACTACTAATATATCATCTACTTCTTCATCAGGTAAGATACTTTGCTCATATACATAACCTGTTCCCTCTATAGTATAATTTATATCCATTAATTTCAATATACTTGTTACCTCTTTATATGAATATCCTGTTAAATCAATCATTTTATTACTATCTTTATTTGTCTTTAATATTACTAGATCATCCTCATAAATAGTACTATCTATATTAGGATATATTGATATTACTCTTTCTCCCTCTCCTAGTATTATTACTCTTATATTCTTATCTTCTAAGTATGATTTCACTAATAAAGCATCTTTATTATAAAAAGATTCTAAAGTATATGCCTTTTTCTCTTTATTTGTATTTTCTATATTAAGATATTTAGTAATATTCTTTTCAACTTCTTTTATCATTGGAGCTATATAATTAGTCGTATCTTTAGGTATCTTAATAGCGGCATATAATATTATTTCTGGATTATCTTCAGGAAACATCCCAGAGAAAGAATAAATATATTCAGAACTACCAGTCATATAACTACCTTTCTTATAATCAAATATTTGAGCTGTTCCTGTCTTTCCTATTAAACTATAATCTTCCATATAATACGCATATCCCGTAGAATTAGTATTATCTCCATTTATTACATTACCCATTAGTTCTTTCATTTTTTCTGTTGTCTCTTTACTTACTACATCTTTTACTACTTCTGTTTTACCAGTATAAATAGTCTTTCCCGTATCAGTATCTACTATTTTATCTACTATATAAGGTTTTAACATCATACCATCATTACTTATTATTGATAAAGCCTGCAGATGCTGAATAGCAGTAGTGGTTATTCCTTGCCCATAACCTGCAGTAGCAGCTTCTATTTGATATTTATAATCTATACTTCCCTGTTCCTCTCTATTTATCGTAAAACCCGTCTTTTTACCAAAACCATATTTAGCATAACAAGTCTTTAACTCTTCTTTAGTAATTACTGATTCTACTATATTAGCTACTGCTATATTAGAAGATAAAGCAAAACCCTCATCATAAGTTAATTCTCCCCAACCCTCTTTTTTCCAATCTGAGATAGTTGTTTCTTTTCCATCTCTTTCTGATGTATAAGTTTTACTACCTGACATATATTTAGTACTTCCATCATATTTTCCTGAATCTATTGCACACATATAACTAAATATTTTCATAGTTGATCCCGGTTCATATGTCAAAGTTGCTATAGGATCTATATAAGACGTCATATTACGAAGATTAGGATCAAAACTTGGACTACTAGAATATCCTAATATTTTCCCTGTCTTAGCATCCATAGCAGATATTAGTACCCATTCTGCTTCCGATTCTAAAGCAGCCTCTTTTACTGCATTTTCCAAAAATAATTGAATATTATTATCTATAGTAAGATATATATCATTCCCATTATCCGCTGGTTTAATATATTCTCTTCCATTAGCTATTTTATAACCATATTTATCTCTTTCATAAGTAATATACCCACTATTACCTTTTAACTGTTCATTATAGTATTCTTCTATTCCAAGTTCCCCTTGTATCCATTTATTTTTATCCTCATCATCTTTAGTTACTGTATATCCAAGTATATAACTAGCAAAATCTCCATTTGGATAATATCTTTTAATATCTTTATTAAAGTCTATTCCCTGTAAATTTAATTTATCTATCTCTTCTTTTACTATTTCAGTAATCCCTTTTCCAATACTACCAAATTCTACTTGATATTTATTATTTTCTATTCCTTTTTCTAATATTCCTTTTATTTCCTCTGCTGTTACTCCTAGTATATTAGCTAATTCATTACTAGTCTTTTCTATATCCTCAACATAATTCTTATTACCACTTGCATCTACTCTATCTTTAGATAGATAAGCTATTAAAGTATAACTTACTACATCATTAGCAAGAATATTCCCATTTATATCATATATTGTCCCTCTAGTGGGCATTATTGTTTCTTCTTTAGTATTTCGATTCTTTATAAAAGCTACTATTGTTGTATCTCCTACTTTATAATCTATTATACATAAATAACATAATCTAGTTATTAATATTAAAAACAAAAAAAAGGTAATAATAATAACTATCTTATTAACTTTGAATTTGTCATTATTTATTTTACCTTTCTTCATATTTATCACCTATTCTATAGTCTTTATGTTTTCATTATTATATGCAAGACCTAGATTTCTACTTACTGCCTGAATATTCTCTAGTGAGGCCATTTCATTTATCTTCATAGCAAGACTTTGATTAGTATCAGATGCCTTTTCTACATCTTTATTCATCTCTTGTAATTCTATATTCATCTTAGATACTACCGTACTAGTAAATACAATACCTACTAGAAGAAATATAATTATACATATAGAACTCTTATATAAAAATCTTTCTACTTTACTAAACTTTTTATTCTTTTTCTTCATAACCCTATCAATCCTTTATTCTTTCTATTACACGTAATCTAGAAGATCTTGCTCTTTTATTTTCATCTATTTCTTCTTTAGTAGGAACAATATTAGCTATTAGTCTATATTTTGGTAAATACTCATCTGGAACAAATGGTAATGATGCTAAATTACTATCTATCTTTGTATACTTACTAAATATTTCTTTTACTATTTTATCCTCTAGTGAATGAAATGTTATTATAGAGATTCTACCTCCTACTTTTAACATAGAAATAGCTTGTTCAATAGTAGCCCTTAAAACATTTAATTCATCATTTACTTCTATTCTTATAGCTTGAAATGTTTTTCTTGCTGGATGATGATCTTTCATAGCTTTATATGGCATACTACTCTTTATTATTTCTACTAATTCTAGTGTTGTCTCTATATTTTTATTTTCTCTATATTTAATAATATTACTAGCTATATTAGTAGCATATTTTTCTTCACCATAGTCTTTTAATATTCTAACTAGTTCTTGATATGAATATTCATTTACTACATTATAAGCAGAAAAAGATTTATCAGTATCCATTCGCATATCTAAACGAGCATCATTATGATAACTAAAACCTCTCTCAGGAATATCAAATTGCGGAGAAGATACCCCAAGATCAAATACTATTCCATCTATTTTATCTATATTTCTTTTTCTTAATTCTTCTTTTAAGTCAACAAAATTTGCCTTTATTATTTCATAATTACTAGCTATTTCTGATAGTTTTTTACTACTATAATCTATAGCCATTTTATCTTGATCAAAGGCGAAAAGAAAGCCCCTTTTTATTCTTTTCAAAATCAAACCACTATGTCCCCCAAAGCCAAGAGTAGCATCAACATATATTCCATCTTCTTTGATATTTAAATTATCTATTGCTTCATTTAACAATACTGTTTTGTGCATCTATATCAAATCCTTCAAATAAATTTTCCGCTACTGAATTTATTTTATCTATATTATCATTAATTAGATTATCAAATTTATCAGTAGCCCATATTTCTAGGCGATCATTTACCCCAATTATTGTACATTCTTTTTTTATACCCGTATAATTAATTAATGAAGATGGTATATTTATTCTACCTTGCTTATCAAAAAAACATACAGTAGCACTAGATAATAGGAACCTATTAAATGTTCTGGCATCTTGTTTAGTAAATGGAAGAAGTTTTAGTTTAGATATAATATTATTCCATTCTTTCATACTATAGACAAATATACATCCATCTAATCCTCTAGTTATAATGAATTCATCTCCTATATCTTCTCTAAACTTAGATGGTATTATTAATCTTCCTTTCTCATCTAAATTATGATGATATTCACCTATTAACATATCAATCCCCCACTTTCTCCCACTTCGTGCCACTCTATGATTATATTCTACTATAAAGATTTATCTTTGTAAATATCTTTCTCTTAATTTGACAAAAATAGTGTAAATAAAAGAAAACTCCATCATATGATGAAGTTACTCTACATTTTCAACCTGAATCATTTATTACATAATATATAAAATTTATAATATTTTTACTAGTTCCTAGTACATCCAATATAGGTAATAAATTATAACATATTATCATTATAAAATTATATTATTTAAAGTTTAAATACCGTAATCATTACCTTTATTGCAAAAATAGGGCTCTATCCGAAAATAGACCCCTTACAAAAATGATTTAACATTTTTTCCTCGCATAGATAATATACCATAAATATTTATCTATGTCAAACTATTGATCAAATTTTCTTTATAATTTTTTTTAATAATTTTATCAAAATAAATATAGATAGATTTCAATAGTTCATTATTATTATAGTATTTTCCATTCAAAATTATTCTTCCATAAAATAATTTTGTAATATCATGTTTTACATTATTCCTTATGCCCTCACTACTAACTACAATATTAAACATATATAAAGTATAGGTAATTTGTCTTATTCTTGAATTAGAAAGTTTAGTATTTCTATTTTCTTTACCAATACCACAATCTTTTAAATAATTAATAACTAATGTATCAACTCTATGAAAATTATCTTTTTTATCCAAATCACATAATACACAAGAATTATGAGCAACAGCATTTCTTAATTTGTTTACTTCTCTTAAAATAAATATATATTTATTGTCATCTAAATTATAATATTTAGTAAAAAAATCAAAAAAATTAATTAATTCACCAAAGGTTATTATTTCAAGAAATTCCCATATAGGTATATTTTCTATTTTTGTATCTTTATCTAAATCATACTTAGAAAATATTTTTTGATAATATTCATTTGTAACTTTCTTCCTAATACTTTCATGTACCCGTTTTGGCCGTTTTTCATCATTAAAATCTTTTTCTAAATATAAATTAACAATTTTATATCCATCTTCTTCTGGTATTTCTTCAATAGTATTTAATATTCTTATTTTTAAATAGTGTTCTATATCAATTATCATTTTAAATAATACTAATCTTGCTCTATAATCTATAATAGATAAATCTTTTAAATAAGCAAAATCTAAATCTATATATTTACCTTCTAATTCACCACATTGATATTTAACAAAATTATTTTTATAAGAAGTTACATTATAGTAATTGTTATTTTCTTTTAAAGGGCGTAAAAATTTTTAGGGGGTATTAGCATATTGCTAATATTCTTTTTCTTA
>CAYYXX010000043.1:0-6579 GCA_964475905.1 uncultured Clostridium sp.
AAATTATATAGTATAATTAAATGGGTGGTATTTGTGAACTATAGAACAAATTTTAATAGTAGTTTTGCTAATCGTGGAATGGCTCTTGAAAATGATATTAATGAAACTAATAAATATTACCGAGAGTATGATATTGCACTAATATATAAGAAGCCTACTCCTATTAGAATTACTAAAACTAATTATCAAAATATGAGAGTTACTGATGGTTTTTTTGAATGTCCATCTACTTTAGATTATAATGGTATATATAAGGGGTATTATACTGAGTTTGATGCTAAAGAAACTAAAAGTACTACTAGTTTTAATATTAATAATGTTCACGATCATCAAATAAAATATATAGAAAAAGTAATAAAGCATGGTGGTATAGTCTTCTTAATAGTCAGGTTTAGTACACTAGATAGAAATTATATATTAAAAGGCGAAGATTTAATTAATTTTATTAATAATAATGAAAGAAAATCTATACCTTTATCATTCTTTGAAGACAATTGTTATAAGATTGATATAAAGTATGCACCTAGACTTGATTATATTAAGTATGTAGATAAGATGGTGATAGATAAATGCCTATAGTTATCAATGGACTTTTTACTATTATTACAATACTTAGTGTTATCGTATTTAAGTGGAAAGGTTTATTAATACTTATTATTACTATTCCTATGCTTATTATTTATTTTAAGTCTAATAGTATAATTAAATTTTTTAGAAATAAGAAAAGGATTACTCTTAAAAATAATTTATTTGAAAGAAAGGAAGTTGAAGTTGTGAAATCTAGAAATAGAAAAAGAGGGGTTAAAGGAAAAGAAAAGAAAATATTTAGTTTTAAAAAGAAAAATGATAGTAGTAAAAATGAAGTAAAAACTAAAAAGAAAGGTAATAAAGTAAAGAGTAAGTCTACTCGTAGTAGAGATAAAGATAGTAATCCAAAGAAAAGAAAAAGTTTAATTAGAAAGATTCTTACTGTTATACTAGGACTTGCAATACTTGGCATATTTGCTATGATGGCTTTTATGATATATATTGTTATTAGTACAGGAGACTTTGATCCTGAAGCCTTAAAAAATCAAGATCAGACTGTTGTTTATGACAAAGATGGTAATATTTTTGCTACTTTAGGAGATGAAAAGAGAGAATCTGTTTCTTATGATGATTTACCTCAGGTTCTAATTGATGCACTAGTAGCTACCGAAGACTCTAGATTCTATGAGCATAACGGAGTTGATATGGCTAGATTTTTAAAAGCCACTGTTCTTAATTTAATAGGTAGAGATGATGCTGGTGGTGCTTCTACTTTGACTATGCAAACAGTTAAGAATAATTTAACAAAGAAAGATACTTTAGAAACTGATAGAGTCAAAAAGATTATTAGAAAGTTTCAAGATGTTTATTTATCCGTATTCTTTATGGAGAAGAAATATAGTAAAAATGAAATTCTTGAAATGTATGTTAATGATAGTTGCTTAGGTGGTACTATTTATGGAGTTGGAGAAGCTAGTGAATATTACTTTGGAAAAAGTGTTTCTGAGCTTAGTCTTCCTGAAGCTGCTCTTCTAGCAGGAATGTATCAGGCTCCTAATAAATATAATCCATATAAATATCCAGAAGCAGCATATAAAAGAAGATCTACCGTTCTTAGTTTAATGTATAGACATGGATATATTACTGAGGAAGAAATGAATATGGCTAATGCTGTTGATATTGAGAGTATGCTAGTAGGTATTACAAAGAGAAGTGAATATCAAGGATATTTAGATACAGTTATTCAAGAAGTCAAAGATAAAACAGGAGACGATCCTACTTTAGTTTCTATGAAAATCTATACTGCTTTAGATAGAAGTATACAAGATGGTATTAATAAAGTACTTAGTGGTGATGCCCATAATTGGGATAATGATTATGTTCAAGCTGGTATTGCTGTTACTAATGTTAATGATGGTACTATAGTGGCTATTGGTGCTGGTAGAGATAGAGTAGCGGGTAATTGGAATTATGCAACGCAATCACACAGACAACCCGGTAGTACTGCTAAACCACTATTTGACTATGGTCCCGGATTTGAATATAATGACTTTTCTACTTATACTTTATTTAATGACGAACCTTGGAGTTATACTAATGGTCCAGAAATTGGTAACTGGGATGGTAGATTTAATGGACTTATTACTTTGAGGCAAGCTCTTAGTATATCAAGAAATATTCCTGCTTTAAAAGCTTTCCAACAAGTAGATAAAAAGAATATTACTACTTTTGTTAATGGTCTTGGATTAGATATTGCTTATAGTACTAAGTCAGATAATTATAAAAAATATACCAATGGTGCTGATAATCTTTTAAATGAAGCTTATTCTATAGGTGGTATGTCTTATGGTGTTACTCCACTTGAAATGGCTGAAGCTTATGCTACTTTTGCTAACGGAGGATATCATATTGAAACACATGCTGTTACTAAGATTGAATATCGTTCTACTGGTAAAACTGTAGAATTTACTGAAGATAAAGAAAAAGTTATGTCTGATTCTACTGCTTATTTAATGAATAATGTTCTTCAATACGCTGTAGAATATGGATTTAATGGTGGTGCTAGAGTATACGGTTCTACGGTAGCAGCTAAAACAGGTACTTCTAATTTATCTGATGCTGATTGTATTGCTAAAGGTATACCTATTGGTTCTGTTAATGATTTATGGACAGTAGCTTATACACCAGAATATTCTATTGCCCTATGGTATGGTTATGAAAATACAACAAAAGAACATTATTTAGGAAGTGCTAGTGCTCCTAAAGACAGAGTAATGGCTTCAGTTATGAAGTTTATACCTAAAACTACTAAGAAATGGGAAATGCCATCTTCCGTAGTAGCAGTTACTGTTGAAAAAGAAACATGGCCCGCTAAACTTCCTAGTGAGTATACTCCTGATAATATGAAGATTACTGAGTACTTTAAAAAAGGTACACAACCTACTGAAGTTTCAGATAGATATGCTAAACTTCCTACTGTTACTAATTTGAAGAGTGAGAAGACTTCTGACGGTTATAAAATTACTTGGAATTTTAAAACACCTGATGTTTTAGATGAAACTTATTTAAGTAAATATTTTAGTAATTCAGTATTTGGTAAACAGTCCTCTAGTTATTTAAGAGCAAGACTTGATTATAACGAAAATACTTTAGGAGGTATTGGCTTTGGAATATATATTAAAAATATTACCGGTTCTTTAGAAAGAATTGCCTTTGTTACTGATAATGAATATCTTTACTCTCCTACTATATCTGGAGATGTTGATATTGTTGTTAAGGCTGAATATAAATCATTTAAAGCTAATGCTAGTGATGAAGTTAAAGTTACAGTTAAAAGTAATGGTATTCTTAATACCCAGAAATTAAAAGTTACTTTTAAAGACTATGAAGCTTCTATTACCAGCGGAGAATATACTGAAAGTGGTATAGTTGTTAAATATAATGGTAGAGATGTTACTAAGTATGCTGATACTAAAATTACTTATGAAGTAAATAATATTTCTTATAATAGTGTTAAAGAACTTGAAGAAGCTATTAATAACCTTAATGCTGGTACTTATAAGATTAAATATATAGTTAATTATAAAGATGAATCTGAAACTATTACTAAAACAATTGAAATAAAATAGAGAGAATATCTCTCTATTTTCTTATATAATCATAGTAATAATTTGAATTACTTTTTAATTCTTTATTAAATTCATCTAAGCCTATCTCTTCAGGAATTGTTCTTCTATTTGAGAATAAATTAGTACCCAATCCTAATCTATCATTCTCTATTGTTACTCCTAACGCTCCAAGCGTAGTAGGAAACATATCCATAGTTGTAAATATTCTATTTTTATTATTTACTGGTAATACTCTAGAATTAATAAATGCATTATATATTACCCTATTATAGGTTGAATCAATATCATAAAAGTTCTCTTGCATAGTAGGATGATCACCACTTATTATAATAGTTGTATTTTCATAGAAATCTTGCTTCTTTATCCATGAAATAAATTCTGCTACCATACTATCAGAACAATAAAATGAATTAGCATAAGCATTAGTAAAGACACTACTACAACTTTTATCAAGATATCCATCTGTAAAGTGAGTATCTGCTGTCAAAATAGTAAAATTAAAAGGTTTATCTTCTCTACTTATTTCTTCTAAATATTCTTTAGCATAAGTAAATAGTTTAGCATCTTCATATCCCCACCATTCATGATAATCACTATCTATTCTTCCCTCTTCTACTGCTGTATAGTAATCCATTATCTTGTAACCATGACTTTCAAAATATACTCTTCTACCTCCAAATCCAGCATCAGATCCCATTAATAAATAATTATTATAATCATTCTCTTTTAGAATATCCCCTAGTACTTTTATATTACGAAAACTAGTACTATCATTATTATTTACATCATCTAATTTTACTTTCAATGGTATTCCTGCTGTCTGTGCCACCATAGCGGCCATTGTCCAAGTCGTACCATAAGATTCTCTTGCTCCTCCTAATAATTTTGTATTAGAAAAGTTTATATTTTCTAAAGCTATTTCTTCTAGTTTAGGCATTATTGATATATCAAACACTCCCCCATTATTTTTACTTACATTTGTCATTTCTGTTGATTCCATAAATATATATATTAAATTTTGTTTTTCGAGAGGAAATATTATTTCTACATCTTCAGCCTTTACATATTTTTTTTGAAACATATCAGACTTTCTTAAAGTACCAAATATATAATCAAAGAATCCTACTGTTATCCCTAAATATACTATTGATATTATTAATAGTACTATATTATATCTTTTAATATTTTTTATTGGTAAGATAGTTAATTCCTTAACATTTTTCTTTCTTTTTATATTTATAGTTATTTTTCTATTAAAATTTATCGTAGGTATTATTAAGATAGTATTTATTATAGTAAATAATATAAAACCATATATTAATATTATTACTATAGATACTACCTTTGTTCCATTCATACCAGATACTTTTATTAAACTATATATATACTGATCAAAACTTGCATTATATATATTATTATTTAAGTATGTAGCAAATACTCCAATAGCGGATGCTAGAAATAAAATTATATATTTTTTTAATTTAATTTTTTTCATTAATTACCTCTCTTTTTTTAATTGTACCAAATTTCTAACAAAAAGTCATTAATTTACAATGTTATTACTTAAGATTTTTTAAAAAAGCAAAAAGAACTAAATTCCTAATTTGTATGATTAATTTGTGTATTAAGATTATTTGTAATACTACGAATTTATCATAAGCTATCATTTGTAAATATATTTCTTGTTTTATTATAGTATCTTTACTACTTAAAATATTCGTTATTTGCATACTTTCTTTAAATCTAATTATATTATACATCAAATAATTCATTTTGTGCCTCTTTTTTATTATTACTATACTACTCTCCTTTCCAAATTTTATATCTATATATCTATACTAGCCCAATTTTACATAATGAATTTTATTGAAAAAGTATCTTGTTCCAATTGGCAAATAGATAAAAAAAATGTTATAATTTATATATGAGTAAATTCACTTTGGTAGTATTGAATAAAAAATAATTATTTAGTTGAAATTGATGAGCCTAGAATTCAAGAAACTTGTGATGCCTACTTTAAATGGAAAGATTTAAACACATACATTAAAAGTTTAGTGTCTAGGGGAATCAATATGCCAGATGCAATTAGTGAGCCTATGGGATGTTATTGTCTAGACTTATTATGGAATAAACAATCTAGTGGAGATGCACAAACACGAGATGGTAAAAAGATTGAATTCAAAGCTACAAGTAATTATGATGGCGACTTAAGTAGTTTTGGCCCAAAATGTGAATTTGAGGATTTGGTTTTCCTTAGATTTAATCTTGATACCAATATGCTATATGTATATGATACAGGAATAAATTCAGAACAGTTAAAACAAATAGAAATATCATCATTTGGAACTGTTGAATCCTATCAAAAGCAAGGTAAAAGGCCACACTTTAGTATAATTGATAAAATCATTAATGATTTAGAAATTGAACCTACTGTAATTTTTAATATTCGTAGAGGAATAATTGAAAAAAAGAATTTTTAAAAAAATAAATACGAAAGGAAGAGTTAAATTTACTCTTTTAAAACAAGTATTTATTTGCGGCACGCCGCAGAGGAGGAATATATGTACAAAGTATGTAGTTTATTTGCAGGCGTTGGTGGAATTGATTTTTGATTTTTAAATACCAAAAAATGTCAAATTGTTTATGCCAATGAATTTGATAAATTTGCTAAAGAAACTTATGAATTAAATTTTAAAAATAAAGTTGACTGTAGAGATATACATGATGTTAAAATTGAAGAAATTCCTGATTTTGATATTATGATTGGTGGATTCCCATGTACATCTTTCTCTATAGCTGGATACAGAAAAGGATTTAAAGATGATAAAACTGGTGATTTATTTTTTGAAATGGAAAGAATTTTTAAAGAAAAGTTGTGTTAAACTTTATGACTGATTTTGATATTCTGCATATGCAATATTTA
>CAYYXX010000044.1:0-6571 GCA_964475905.1 uncultured Clostridium sp.
AAAATTCCCATTTTTTTGAAAATTTGTCTAAAAAATTGCAAAAAAGTTAAAAAAGTGAACATTTTTCGAACACTGTTTTGGTTTTTAGTTTACTTTTTTATTAAGATACTTAATTAGAGAACTATTTCTTCTTTTTCTTTATATAAATAGCAGTTTTTTTCATGAGAATATATTATTCCTATAGCTTGAAGATATGAATATATTATGGTACTTCCTACAAAGGTCATACCTCTTCTTTTTAAGTCTTTGGATATTTTATCTGATAATTCATTAGTAGTTTTTTCTGTTTCATATATTATTTTATTATTAGTAAATGTTATTAAATATTTTTTAAAACTTCCATATTCTTCTTTTATACTTTTAAATATTTTGGCATTTTTTATACTTGCTTTTATTTTTAATTTATTTCTTACTATATTTTTATTATTTATTAATTCTTCTATTTTATTATTATTATAATTACATATTTTCTCTAAATTAAAATTGTCATAGGCTTCTTTGAAATAGATCCTTTTATTTAATATACATTCCCAAGATAAACCTGCTTGGAAGATCTCTAATATTAGCATTTCTAGTAGATAATTATCTTCTAGATTTAATATAGACCATTCTTTATCATGATATTCTATATATTGAGGATTATTAGGGTTACACCATTTACATCTATTTGTTTTTCTCTCTTTATATATATTATTCATTTCTTCCACCCTTTTGTATTTTATCATATTGTTTGTGGAGTTTTCAAGATATTAAACTTAATTATTTTTAATAATTAAAGTTATTGAAATAAAAAAGAAGTAAATTTAATTACTCATTGTTATTTAACCATTCTGTTGATTTTATTATCATGTACATACATATAATAAAAATAATTATACTAAATAGAATTCCTGTAGAAATAATCATTATCTTGTTAAATACTACTTTATTTTCTCCGAATGTTGATAACATGGTTACTTCTAGTGATAGCATTCCTATTAGACTAGTAATTATATTTACTACTTTAGAGGCAGATATTAATGGGCTACCTATTTTTCTATATTTAATTAGATTTATGATACTGTATATTAGTATATAGAATGTATACATTGCCATGAATATGGCTATATAAATATGATATTTTGTGGTTATATTTAGGTTTAGTATTACTAGGATAATCATAGTTAATATTACATTCATAAATAGTAGTATTACTCCACATTTGCGGTATTTTAACCATTCATTTTTTATTGTTTTAGTGGGTTTTAGTTCTTCTTTTAATATATTTGTTCTTACTATTACTAGAAGTAGATAGTATAGTGAAAATACTATAGACCATATTGAATTATATATTATTCCTGATACAAAGTTAAATACTCCGTATAAGGTATTTAATGTTAATGATGTATATAGGGATATTTTATATCTTAATTTATAATCTTTTTTATACTTTGATAAATATTTATTATTAGCTATTATTTTATTTATATATTTTTTTATTATTTTGGATATTTTTATAATTAGAATTATTAGAGAATAAGTCATAACTAGATATAATACATAAGATATGGGAGTATTAAATTTATTTAGTAGTATAAGATATAATAGAGATATTATTATTATAGGGATTCCACTTATGATTATTTTATTATTGGGATTTAATATTTTTATTATTTTTCTTTGCATTATTTATTCTTTATATAGGAATATATTGGATAATTTAATACACATACTATTAGGCCAATAACGCCAGTTATAAGGCCTATAATCATATCTGATACTTCAGCTTTTTCAGTCATGATCTTGCTCATTCCAAATCCCATTACTAGTGCTCCTGCTAAACCTATAATCCAAGTTGATATGACCGCTATATCTTTCTTTTTTTTCTCTTTTTTGGGGTGTTCTTTTCTATATACTGGTATAATACATAATAGGACAATAATGCCTACTAGTGAGGTGATTATTCCTGATGCTAACATATTCCATTCTGGGATTAAGCACATACACATTCCTACTGAGAATATTAATCCTCCTATTGTACTTAATATTATTTCTATTAATGTTTCTTTTTTCATTATTTTCCTCTTCTTTCTTTGACTTTTTCTAGTTTTTCATTATCTCTTATTTGAATTTTTGATATATCTATATTATAATATAGACAAGTGTCTGAAAGCAATCAACACTTTACTTAAAAGTGTTGGTTTTGGGAGGTGTATTGTGAGTAAAAAGAGTGCTAAAGATAAGATTGAGAAAGCTTTTATTGTTTTGATTCAAGATAGAGATATTAATAAGATATTTGTAACTGATATTATTAAGATGGCTGGGGTTAATCGTTCTACTTTTTATGCTAATTATTTAGATATATTTGATTTAGCTGATAAGATAAAGGAAAATATGTATAGAGATGTGCTGGAGTTATATAGGGATGAAGCTATAAAGAAAGAGCATTCTTATGATTATTTGAAGTTATTTAGGCATATTAAGGATAATCAACTTTATTATAGAACTATGTTTAGACTTAATTTTGATTTTACTAATTATTATGATTTTCATCTTGAAGTTGATGAGGCTATTAAGTATTATGGGACTGCTGATAAAATTGACTATCATATTGAGTTTTTTAAAGCTGGTATATCAGCAGTTATTAAGAAATGGTTATTTAATGATTGCCTTGAAAGTCCTGAGGAGATTGCGGATATTATTTATTCTGAATATATGGGTAAGATGTAGTTAATTTAAAAATAAGTATGTTTGATACTTATTTTTAATTATCATTGTTATTTAAGTCAATTCCATCAATGCTTGTTTCATAAATCCACTTTTTTAAATCAGTATTATCTCCTGATTCATAAAATTTAATTAGTTTTTCAAAAAAGGTTGGTTGATTTTCTTGGGATATTGTTATAATACCGCAACCATTATCTATCATTATTTTATTAGCAAATAGCATTCCAACTCTTTTATTACCATCAATATCTTTGTCTTTAATATTTAATAATTCTTTTACTTCTTTTATTTTTAAAACCTTTCTGACTAAACAATTATCAAATATAACATTTACTGTATTAATAGATTAAAAAATTTGAACTATATATTTTTATTACATTTTTTCACTTCTCCCATTTATTAATTAACGAATTTATGATATGATTAATTTACATACAGGTTATTGTTATATTTTTATTTTTAGTCAACTTAATTATATCACATTCCTGTATGTTTTTATATGATATGAAAACAGAGATCAATCGACCTCTGTTTTATTCATAGTTACTCCCCACCAGATGTTGTAGAGCCCATTTTCTAAAATAAACTCCCAAGCATATTTTAAGTTGTTAATAGCAATAATTTTATCCATGGTTAATCCATTAACAATACCACCATCATATATGGCTTGTGTTTCAGAATATGTTACACCAATTCCCTCTAAATTGGCACTTTTCCATATTCTATTTCTCCGTTCTTTATTTCTTTTATGAATTTATAATGAAATATAGAAGAATGCCCTCTTTTCCTTTTCTAAATACACTTGATTATTCTATGGTTAAGATGGGCATTATTCTATATATTTTTAATACTATTATCACAAAAGCTAAACTTAGCTAGAATATATTTAACTATGTATTTGCTCAACACTAGCAGTAATATTTCCATAGTAGTTTGAGAAAGCATCTGCATTAGTTACTAATACTTTATTTATCCATACATATACTTGATAACTATCTGCGGATGAAACATTACTTACTTTTTTTAGTGTACCTATTTCTATATCTATTGGATTAGTACTTGTAATATTTCCTTCTTCTATTTTAGTTCCGTTTTTTAATACGGCATATTTTAATAATCCTTCTCTAAAAAGATTTTCACTAGTAGTACTTAGGGTATTTAATGTTATTGTTCCACTACCATTAATGTTTGTACAAGAAGAGCTAAAGCCTATTTTAACAGTAGTAGATAGTCCTCCTGTATAACTATCTGATGGTGTTAAGGTCGCAGCGTTTTGATCACTTCCTATGTTTGTTCCTTTGGCATATAATACTTTGAAACAATCACTAGTACTACTTATATTTATAGTAGGACTTGTCCATGTTATTATGGCATAAGTAATACCCGCTACTACAATAATTATTAATCCTACTATTAAAAAACTTGTTATAACTTTATTTTTCATCTCATCACCAATACCTTATTTATAAATATATATTATCATATTTTTACTTTTTATTCAATATATTTTTTTTTCATATTTATAGCTATTATTATAATTACTCATACTATTAAAATATCTTTTATATTCTATATATCCATTATCATATAAATACTCTACTTTTTTTATATTTTTTTCTTTTCTTTTCTTATTACTACTTTTTATATTAATTATTGTTTTTTTATTCTTTATATAAAACATATATCCTAAAAATTCAAATCCATGATAACTATCAAAGATATTAGTTTTATTAAAATTAATATCTAATTTATATTCAGTATCTAATTTTTTAGTTACTATATCTAAACAATTAATAAGTTTATTTTTATCATGACTAATTATTAAATAATCATCCATATATCTTACCATATACTTTAACTTTAGTACATGTACTATATAATAATCTAATTTATATAAATAAAATATAGATAAAAATTGACTAGTCATATTACCTATAGGTAATCCTTTATTATATTCATATATAGGTAATTTATTTATTTCTTCTTTTCTATTTATATCCTTTAAGAATAAATTATTCTTTAAATAATTTATTCTTTCATTTATATAACTATCATTAGTACTATCTATAATACTACATACTATTTTATATTCTTCATTAGTTAATTTATCTATAATTAATTCTTTTAAAATATCATGATCTATACTATAAAAATACTTTCTAATATCTATTCTTAAGATATAAAACTTATCATATTTCTTATTACATTCAATATACTTCTTTACTAATTTAATAGCATAATCATATCCCATATCTTTTCTAGTCGCAGCATTTCTAATATCTAAATATTTTTCTAATCTTGGTATTAATATATGTCTTGATACATAATGATTAATAATTTTATCTTTCATATTTAAACTCATTACAATTCTATACTTAGGACTATTAATAATAAATATATTGTATTTATATATTTTATAGTTACCCTCTTCTATAATATTCTTGATATCATAAATATTTTCAATTTTGTTTCTTTCAAAATTAAATACCTTAAGTTTATTCTTAGTATTAACACTAATTTCTTTCTCATAAATATTTATGATATCAAGAACTCTTACTTCTATTTTTTATCCATCCATATAACATTTTAGTTATTTTAAGTAAGTCTTTGCTTAATTTCTCACACTGCCTACTGCTAAGGTATTTATTTTTTAAACATCTTTCTAAATAGAAATCTAGCATACTAATATTAGTTAAGATATCTTTATAATATTCTTCTTTATTTTCTGTTTTGTAATTACATCTATATACTAAATACAATATGTTATAACTAGTATCATATAATTTATCTTTTAGCATTTTATCTCTATTAGGTATATTTACTACTACTTCATCTAATGAATTAATAAATACTTTTATATTTTTTACTATCATAAAATCATTATTCATATATTATTCTCTATAATATTAAGTAATTTCTCAATATCTTCTTCTTCCATATTATTTATTTTTTCTACGATACTATTTATTTTATGATCTAAATTTACTTTATTATTTCCTTTTTCTAATATTTGTTTATATTTATTCTTTTTACCAAATATATTTTTAGCTACTTCATTATTATTTTCTTTTACAATATAACTAACACTATTATTATCTAATATATTAGTAACTTTATTAATTGTACCTATAGGAAATCCTACTTTACTATTATTTAATTTATAATCACATAGATATGACAAAATGATTGCATCATTATCAAAGCATACATAAAAACCACCCATTTTTCTAATTAGAATAACATTATTCATTACATACTCCTTCTTATAAATATTTTTTATAGCTTTTTCTTATTTCATTTAATATATCTTTTAAATATGAAGATAATAAATATTTATTATAATTATTTTTGTTATATTTATTAATTTCTATTATATCTAGATCATCTAGTATTAAGTAATTAATATTTCTTTTTTTTATTTTATATATTTTATCTTTAAAATCTATATAATCTAAAATCTTTTTATCTTGATCAAAATAATATAAAGTATTATTTTTTCTTATTAATACAATATAATCTTTATATTTATTCTTAGTAAATTCATATCTACTTTTCATACTCATATTATTATCTCCATTATTAGAGAGATTAAATAGTTTAGTATTTAATCTCTACTTCCTACTATAGTTCTAGGTATACCCGTAGATATGATCCATCTATAGCTTCCATTTAGGAATATAATTATTATATCCCAAGGATAATCTCTGTCCTTTAAAAGTACTGTCATACTAAGCCTTGGCCTAGTAGAATCCCACTGTATAAAGGGCTGGGGCCACCGCCCAAGCATTGTTCGCGTTGTTGTTGTTGCCCGCATTGCCGTCCGAATTGACATTCCACACATTGTTGGAGTTGCCCGAATTCGGGG
>CAYYXX010000045.1:0-6216 GCA_964475905.1 uncultured Clostridium sp.
AGTGATATATGAATAAAAATTGAAAGGTGGTTATGGTTATATGAGTTTTGAACAGACTTATGAAGAATTTAAAATATATGCTTTAAAACGGCATAAAAAACAAGGTTTTATTACTATTATTCAAGATTTTAATAAACATGTATTACCATATTTTAAGAATAAAAAAATTAGTGAATTAACAAAAAATGATGTTATCAATTGGCAAAATGAAATTATAAATAATGAATATAGTAATAGTTATAATGCTAAGCTATATTATGTATTTAATAGTTTTATTAAGTATTGTGTAAATTGTTCTTATTTAGATGAAAATGTAGTTTCGTTAGTAGGTCCTTTTAATAAAAAAATAGAAATTAAAAATCATACAACTTATACTTTAAGTCAATTTATAAGATTTAGAAGATATTTATCTGATTTTATTATAAAACAATTTTTTAATTTTATGTATTTTTATGGTACACGACCAAGTGAGGCTATGGCTTTGAGATTTTTAGATTTAAAATATAATTATGTTTTTATAAGACATAGTATTGAAAGAAAAGGTATTAGAAGTTTAGATACTCCTAAAAATCAATCTTCAGTGCGTGTTATTAAAATTAATTTTCTTATGTTATTTAGAATATGGTTATTAAAAAAATGTTATATTAAAAGATATGGTGTATTTAGTAATGATTATTTTATATTTGGAGGAAAAAAGCCTTTAGCACCTACTACTATAGATAGATATAAAAAATTAGCGTATGAAAAAGCTAATTTACCTAGTATAACTCAGCATGAGTTTAGGCATAGTTATGCGACTCGCAAGATTCATAAGAATGTGCCTATTGATATTGTGTCTAGGTCTATGGGACATTCTAAAGTTTCTACTACTCTTGATATATATTTACATCAAGAAAAAAACACAATTAATGTGTTTCTTAATTAAGAATATTTAATACTATCAACCAAAATTTTAATAAAATATTCTTTATATTAAAACATTTATAATGTTTTAATCATTAGTGGGACGGAATGTGGGACTCGAACCCACGCATAATGGAACCACAATCCACCGTGTTAACCCCTTCACCAATTCCGCCATAAGACATTAACAATAATATCATAATTTTTAATATTTGACAAGTAGTTTATTCAAAAAAAAATTAAAATATGATATAATACCATGAAGAAAGGAAGAACTACATGAAAAAAACAATACTTTTAACAGGAGCCACTAGTAAAATAGGGCAAGAAATAGCTCGAAAGCTAAATAAAGACTATGAATTAATTTTGCACTACCATAACAACTATTCTCAGGCATTATCTCTAAAAAAAGAATTATTTGCCGAAAATAATCAAGCTCTCCTAATAGTAAAATGTGATCTAAGAAAAGAAGAAGAAATAAATAATATGTTAGATACCATATATAAAAGATATAACAAAATAGATATTCTAATAAATAATTCTGCTATAGCACTAGACACCTTTTTTGAAGATAAAACCAAAAAAAACTTTATAGAAACATTAGAAGTAAACTTAATAGCTCCATTTCTCTTAAGTCAAAAAATAGGCCTAAAAATGAAAGAAAATAAGTTTGGAATAATAATAAACATAAGTTCTACTAATGGAATAGATACGCCATATATAGAAAGCCTAGATTATGACGCCTCAAAAGCAGGATTAATATCATTATCAACCAACTTAGCAAATTATCTTGCCCCATATGTAAGAGTAAATACAATATGTCCCGGCTGGATAAATACCGATATGAATAAAAGCCTAGATGATGAATTCATCAAAAAAGAACTAGATAAAATTCTACTAGAAAGATTCGGAAGTCCATCTGAAGTAGCAGATCTAGTAGAATTCCTAGTAAGTGATAAAGCAACATACATAAATAATAGCATTATTAGAATAGATGGAGGGAAAAAATGTTAGATAAAATTATAAAAGAAAGTTATAAAGAAATACAAAAAGCAATAGAAGACATAGAAAGAGTAGAAGCATATAACAGTGAAAAAGTACTTAATGCTTTCATTGAAAACACCATAAATGAAACCGACTTAAGTACTACTACAGGTTACGGATATAATGATATAGGAAGAGACAAAATAGAAAGAGTCTTTGCTAGCATATTCAAAGCCGAGTCAGCCCTTGTAAGATGCCAATTCATATCAGGAACTCACGCAATAACCACATGTCTATTTGCTTTATTAAGACCCGAAGATACCCTACTATCTATATCAGGTAAACCATATGATACATTAGATAGTGTTATAGGAATAAAAGATAACCCATCATCATTAAAATCATATAACATAAAATATGAACAAATAGATTTAACAAATAACGACTTTGATTATAAAAAAATAGAAGAATATCTAAAAAATAATAAAGTAAAACTAATAGAAATACAAAGAAGTAAAGGTTATAGTACTAGAGAAAGTATAAATATTAATAAAATAGAGAAAGTAATAAAATTAATAAAAAGTATAAGTAAAGAAACAATAATTATGATAGATAACTGCTATTGTGAAATGGTAAGTACTAAAGAACCAATAGAAGTAGGAGCAGATATTTGTGTAGGATCACTAATAAAAAATTTAGGAGGAGCAATAACTTCAAATGGAGGCTATATAGTAGGAAGAGAAGACCTAGTAAACCTATGTGCCGAAAGATTAAATGTCCCGGGTCAAGGAAGTGAAGTAGGCCCATCATTAAATCAAAACCGCTATATATTAGAAGGCTTATACTTCTCTCCATCAGTAGTAGCCTCTTCCCTAAAAACCGCAGTCTTTACCGCATATGTAATGGAAAAACTAGGTTATGAAGTAAGTCCAAAATATAACGAAGAAAGAGTAGACATAGTCCAAAACATAATATTCCATAATGAAAAAGAACTAATAGAATATGTAAAAGGAATTCAAGCAAATTCTAAAATAGACTCAAATGCCATAATAGAAGCCTCAGAAATGCCAGGTTATGATGATAAAATAATAATGGCCTCAGGTAGTTTTACTCAAGGTAGCTCAATAGAACTTTCCTGTGATGCTCCTATCAGAAGTCCATACATAGCCTATCAACAAGGAGCAATAAGCTATCAATATGGAAAAATAATAATAACAAGAGCAATACAAAGCTTACTAAATAAAAAAGAAAGCATAAAATAAAATAATAAGAATAATATATAACTATATAAATAAAAAATAGGAGGAAAAAAATGAATAAAAATAATAATGAAGTAAAATCAGCATTCATAGCCATTATGAATAAACTTAATAATCCAAGTTATTATGAGTTAGAAGCATACGGAGTAACACCAGAAGAATATACTTATCCAACAATAGATACATTAAGAAAATTAAAAGACTATGCTATGGATCTAAAATATAATAGAAAAGTAAGATAAAGTGTAAAGTAAGAATAAAGTAATAATTTAGGACTAGAAATATCTTAAAAAATATTTTATAATATTTAAGTAGGAGGATATTTATGAGAAAAAAATTATATTTAGTAGGCTTAATAGGAATAGCTCTTTTATCAGGATGTTCTAAAGGCTATAAAGAAGGAGTATATACAGGTACTGCTACTGACAGTTATGGTGGACAAAATAATACAGCTACTGCTATTGTAACAGTAGATGCCAAAGGGAAAATTACTGATGTAGATTTAGATACCACTTATACCAAAGATGGAGTAGAAACAACAAAGAAAACATTAGGAGATTCTTATGGTATGTATAATGTTCCATATGGTTCCCAAATAGGGGAGTGGTATACTCAAGTAGAAGCATTAGAAAAAAATGTAGTAGAAAATCAAGGACTAGATAAAGTTGTATTAGATGATGAAGGATATACTGATACAGTAAGTGGTTGTACTATAAAAATAGATGCTTTATATGAAGCTTTAGAAAATGCTTTAAATCAAGCTAAAAAATAAACTAGAATTAATTTCTGGTTTTTTCTTTTTCCCATAGAGCCTAAGGTCTCTATGGGTCCCCACGAGCTTGTAATCTCTCTCAAAAAAATTTTAACTGTAAAAAAGCAAAGTTACTAAATGTCTCTTCTATATTTTTAAAAATTACTAAAAAATATATTGTAAAAGTACCAAAAAAAAGATATAATTAATATGTAATAAAGAGGAGGAACAATCATGATAAAACAAACATTTATGGAAGTATTACCAAATGTATGGCCAATGTTAATTATTATTACTGTAATAATATCAAGTATAAGAATAACTTATTTAATAACTAAACATAAAAAATTTTTACTTCATAAAGAAATTATATATTTAATAGCAATTATATATATATTATGTTTGTTTCATGTAGTAACATTTCAAGATATAAATTATGGAAAATCTAATTTTATACCATTTAAAGAAATATTTAGATATGATTTTGGAACATATAAATTTTTTAGAAATGTACTAGGTAATATAGCATTATTTATACCATTTGGTTTTCTCTCATCATATATATTAAAAAACAGAAAATTATCCGTAGTTACTATACTTACATTAATAGCATCAGGAACCATAGAAACAGTACAATACTATATAGGGAGAGTATTTGATATAGATGATATTATATTAAATCTACTAGGAGGTATAATAGGATTCTTAATATTTATAGGCCTAGATGCTATTAGGAATAAAATAAAAATATTAAAAAACGATACAGTACTAGATATATTAATTATAATAATTTTAGTATTAGTAATGATATATTCATTTAATATTAATGTATTTAGTTTAATAGGGGGATAATATGTTTGAAATATTTAATGAAAGTAATAAAGAAATACAAGAAATAACAATATTACAAAAATATATAGAATTTGTCGTAAATAAATTAAATATTAACAATGCTATATTTAATATAATATTTGTAGATAACAATAAAATTCATGAAATAAATAAAGAATATCGAAAAATAAATAGAGTAACAGATGTAATATCATTTGCCTTAGAAGATAATCCAGATATTGTATATGAAGACTTTAGATTACTAGGAGATATCTATATAGCAATAGATGTTGCATATGATCAAGCAGCTGAGTATAACCATTCTAGAGAAAGAGAAGTATGTTTTTTAGCTACTCATGGAATATTACATCTACTAGGTTATGATCATATGACCTATGAAGAAGAAAAAGAAATGTTTAATAAACAAGAAGAAATATTAAATGAATATGGTATTATAAGATAATCTAATATGGAGGATATATGATTTCTAGAGAGAAAAACAAAAGAAAGTTTACAAGTAGTGTTAAAGATTGTCTTAATGGATTTAAGTTTATTAATATTAATGAAGATAACTTCAAAAGAGAAATAGTTTTAGCTATTATAACTTTGATAGCTTCATATATATTAAAAATAAGTAAGATAGAGTTTATTATAGTGATTATTATGATAGGGCTTGTTATAACTACGGAAATAATTAATACTTCAATAGAAAGATTAGTTGATTTAGTAAGCCCTGAATATAATAAATTAGCAGGAGAAGTAAAAGATATTATAGCATTTGCTGTACTATTTATATGTATTATTTCTTTGATAGTAGGTATAATTATCTTTGTACCAAAAATAATTACTTTAATAGGAGGAATCTAATGGAAGAAAGTTTAAAAAGATTATTAAAAAATAGTTATAGTCCTTATTCAGGATTCAAAGTAGCAAGTATTTGTCTTATGAAAGATGGAAAAACCTTTGGAGGAGTAAATGTTGAAAATGCTTCATATGGAGCTACTATTTGTGCCGAAAGAGTATCTATTAGTAGTGCTATTGCTAGTGGTTATAAAAAAGGAGATTTTAGTAAACTATATGTAATGTGTGATAGTACTAAGATATCTACCTGCTGTTTTATATGTCGTCAGATGATAAGTGAATTATTTGATAAAGATTCAGAAATTATACTATATAGTAATGATGGAGAAAAAATAATATATACAGTAGAAGAATTATGCCCTTATCCATTTGGAAGTAATGATTTAAAATAAAATATACTATTGAAAATATATTTAGTTTATGGTATTATTAGTATATAAATAATTGAAAGGAGATGCCCTGTATGAATAGTTATAATACATTTAAGATAGTATGGAAAAAGGCGAACATTTGTACGGGGGGGGGTCTCGTATAAGCTTATAAATCAAGGGTTTACAAGGAATTTAATATATTATAAAGACTATGAAATAACTAATAGAAATATTAGTAATTTTTCATAGTCTTTTT
>CAYYXX010000046.1:0-6117 GCA_964475905.1 uncultured Clostridium sp.
ATTTTCCCGCAAATGTTTAAAAAAATTTAAGACATTTTCCTAAAGTATTGACATATCTTTTTAACTTTTTAATTAATATATTTTTTAGTATATTTTTTACTTTCTAAACTATCTATTGACTGATATAACATAATAGGAAATCTATTTATCATTTTTTCAATATTTTTATAATAAGAAGTTTCTAATTCTTTTACACTTAGTTTAGCATCTTTTAGATATTCAATTTTAGTATATGTTTCTTTTATATCTTCAGTCAAAGAGCTAACTGAATCATATATAGGTAATTCATAATTACTTGGAAGACTATATAAAGTTTTTATACTATCTAATACACTCTTTTTATCTTGTGGTGAATAGCTATTTGAAGATATATAATATAAGAAGAAATATATTATATTTAATTCTTTGTTCATATCTTCACTATTTGTACTTAATTCTAGTCTTTCGTTAATAGAAGACAATAATTTAATTACTTCTTCATTGTTTTCATATTTGAATATATTTCTATAGTATTTTAGTGCTTCCTTATTTTTCTCTAATATAGCATTTGTTAATATTTTTTCTAGTACTAATTTATCTTCACTTTTTATATCAGTAGTAGCTATTACTTCATTTAATATAATAGCTAATTTACTATTAGAAAAATCTATATCTATATTTATTCTATTTATAAATAGATCTTGAGTCATATCTTTTATTTCTTTTATTTTATCTGTTTCTTGACTAATCATTATTTCATCTCCTTTTTCGCTATATATTTTAAGTTAATTAATAAATAATGTCAAGTAGAAAATAAAAAAATAAGTATATAAACCTATTTTTCTAATATTATCGTTACTGGTCCATCATTGATTAGTGATACTTGCATATCTGCTCCAAAAATTCCTGTAGAGACTTCTACATTTTTTTCTCTTAATTTATTGTTGAATTCATCATAAAGTATTGTTGCTTTATCTCCTCCTAGTGCTTTTATGTATGATGGTCTTCTTCCTTTAGAAGCATCTCCATATAAAGTAAACTGACTAATTGATAGAATATTTCCGCCAATATCTAGAATGCTTTTATTCATAATGTTATTTTCATCTTCAAATATTCTTAAATTTACTATTTTATCTGCCATCCATTCTATTTCTTTACTGGTATCTGTACTTGTAAAACCTACTAATAACATTAAGCCTTTATCTGATGTACCTACTACTTTATTATCTACTTCTACACTTGATTTTATTACTCTTTGTACTACTACTTTCATTATATTACCTCTCTTTCTACTTTCTGAACAAAGTTTAAATTTAATAAATCATTGATAAATTTTTCTAGTTTTTCTTTATTTTCTACTATTACTGTCATTCTATATACTTTGTATTCACTTTTATTAATAGTATATATACTATCTATTATAATATCATTTGAAGATGCTTTAGTTATTATATCTAATAGATTGTCATAAGTATTTGTATAAACTAAGATATCAGATTGATACTTTTTATCTTTAGTATTATTCCATTTAACATTAATTAGTCTTTCATCAGTATCTAGAATGTTATGACAGTTTGTTCTATGAATAGTTATTCCAGAACCTCTTGTTATATAACCAATAATATTATCTCCCGGTATTGGCTTGCAGCAGGAACTTATACTTGTTTTTATTTCATCTATTCCCTCTACTAAAATATCATTATTATTATTTTCTATTTTAAAGTATTTTGTTTCATTAATTTTAGTAGTTAAATCTTTCTTTTCTTCTACGGGTTTTATTATTATTTTTATTATCGAAGCTGGTGTATATTTACCTATTCCGATATTTACATATATATCATTTATATCTTTTAGTTTTAATTCATTAAGGATTATTTCAATATTTCTATTTGAAAAGAATTCATTAAAACTAAGATTTTCTTTTTTAAATTCTTTTTCTAATAATTCTATTCCTTTTTCTATATTTTCATCTTTTTCTAGCTTACTATAGTAACTTTTTATTTTATTTTTAGCTCCAGTAGTAACTACAAATGATAGCCAATCTTTATTTGGTTTTGAAGCATTATTAGTATTTACTTTTATTATATCTCCTGTTTGAAGTCTATAGTCTAATGTTACTATATTATCATTTACTATAGCTCCTACTATATGATCCCCTACTTCACTATGTACTTTGTATGCAAAATCTACAGGAGTAGATTCTTTTGGTAGTTCTATTACATCACCTTTTGGTGTATATACATATATTACATCACTTGTTAATATATCTTTTTTTACTGATGATATAAATTCTTCAGGAGTATTAGAATCTTCATTTAATTCTATAATATTTCTAAATATTTGTAATTTTTGTTCTATAGCATCTTTTGCTGTTTTCTCACTATCTTTATTTTCTTTATATGACCAATGGGAGGCTATGCCATATTCTGCTATTTTATCCATTTCATAAGTTCTTATTTGTATTTCAAATAAATTACCATCTATTCCAAATACTGTAGTATGTAGTGATTGATATAGATTAGTTTTAGGCATTGCTATATAGTCCTTAAATCTTTTTGGTACTGGTTTATATTTTGAATGAATTAGTCCTAATACTAGGTAACACTCTTGTTCCGTATCTACAAATACTCGTAAAGCTAATATATCATATATATCATCAAATCTTTTTCCTTTTGCCATCTTATTATAAATGCTATAAATACTTTTACTTCTTCCTTTTATTTCATGAGGAATATTATGCTCATTTAGTAATTCAGATACTTCATTTATCATTTTACTTATTGCTTCATCTCTTTCAGATTTTTTTTGATTTAATTTTTCAACTATATCAAAATATGCTTCGGGTTTTAGATATCTTAGAGATAGATCCTCTAATTCACTTTTGATTTTATATATTCCAAGTCTATGGGCTACGGGTGTTAATATTTCTAATGTTTCTTTTGCTTTTTTCTTTTGCTTTTCTACTGATAGTACATTTATTGTTCGCATATTGTGTAAACGATCGGCTAATTTTATGATTATTACTCTAGGATCTTCTGATAGACCTACTAATATTTTTCTTTGATTAGCAGATGTAGCTTCAGAATCAGATGAAAAATTTAATTTATTTATTTTAGTTACACCATCTACTAATAAAGCTATTTCTTTCCCAAATAGTGTTTCTATTTCTTCTTTAGTAGCATCTGAATCTTCGATTGTGTCATGTAATAGAGCAGCAGCCATACATTGTGCATCCGCAGATACATCAGTAAGTATTAGTGCTACATTTAATGGGTGAAGAATGTAATCATCTCCTGATATTCTTTTTTGTCCAAAGTGTTTTTTTTCTGCATATTTATATGCTCTTCTAATTAGATCTATATTTTGCTCATTATTATTATATTTTTTAAATTTTTCTATTAATTCATCTATTGTTATATTTATTGTTTTTTTACTCACTATATTTCACCTCTTATATTTATAAGACTTACATATACAATGTAAGCCTATAGATGATTTCTAACAATTTATACCTTTTATTTGTAATTCTTCTTTTTCTTCTTTCTTTGGAACATTCTTTTTGGGCTTTGATATTCTTTTATTTTCTAGGATTAACCATAAGCTATTTGATATATATATTGATGAAAATACTCCTGCTATAAAGCCTATTAATAATGCTATATTGAAGTTTAATATTTCATGAGAACCTAATATTATCAAGCTAATAATTGGTATTATTGTAGTAGTAGTAGTCATAAGTGAACGGAAGAATGTTAATCTTACTGAGTCATTTACTAGTTCTGCTAGGTCTTCTTTTTTGGTTACCTTTCTTTCTTTATAGTTTCTTCTTATCATATCAAATGTTACTATTGTATCATTTATTGAATAACCTATTATGGTTAGAATAGCCGCTATAAAGACTGAATCTATTTGAAGCTTAAATATACCAAAGAATACTATTGTTATTAATACGTCATGTACTAAAGCTAATATTCCGCTTAAGGCATAATTAAATCTAAATCTAAAACTTACATAAATTATTATACCTATTAATGAAATAAGTACGGACATTATAGCATTTTTTGTTAGTTGTTTCTTTACTACATCTGATACTACATAAATATTTGATGTCGTATTATATTCTTTTTCTAAAGAATCAGATAAAGTATTTATTTCTTCTTTAGTTAGCTTTTCATCTATTATTATTGTTGTTGAATCTTTGGTTTTACTTAATTTATTTATTGTATAACCATCTAATGATATATCATTTGTTGTATTTATTGTTATACTTGTACCTCCAGTAAAATCTACAGCAAAATTAAATCCTGTTACTCTTGAATATATAAATCCTCCTACTATTATTAATAATACTATTGGTAATATTATTTTTCTTGATTTTACAAAATCTATTTTTTTAAATGGTATTCTTACTTCTTTAGCAGGAATTATTTTCTTTTTAGAAAGACCAATAAATAGGTTTGGCTTATTTTCAAATACTTCTGTTTTGGCAAAGTATGATATTACTGACTTAGATAAAAATACTAGTACTATTATAGTTAATATAATATTTATTATTAACATAGTAGCAAAGCCTTTTACACTTGATTGTCCTAATATAAATAGTATTATTGCCACTATTATTGTCGTAATATTAGCATCTAAAATACTAGATAGTGATTCTTTATTTCCTATTTCTACGGCTTCTTTTAGCGATTTTCCTATTTTTAGCTGATCTTTTATTCTTTCAAAACTAATTACCGAAGCATCTACGGCCATTCCTATTCCTAGTATCATAGCTGCTATACCTGGTAGGGTAAGTGTTCCCTCAATTAAATGGAATACTAAAAATGATAACATTGTATATAATACTAAAGCACTGCCCGCTACTAATCCGCTAAAATGATATATTATCATCATTATTATGAGAACTAGTATTACTCCTATTAAACCTGCTAATAGTGTTTTATTTAGTGCTTCTTCCCCATAAGTTGCTTCTACTGTTCTTGAAGATATTTCATTTAATTTAGTAGGAAGTGAACCGGAATTAATAAGTTCTACTAAGGAAGAGGCTTCTTCAGTAGTAAAATTACCCTGTATTATAACATCGCTGGCAAAGGCTTTATCTACCCTAGCAGCGGATAAGCATCTTGATGATGATAATGAACCACAATTATCTTTTTCTTTGATAAATGAGTCTTCTTCTTCATCATAATCAAGCCATATAACTATTAAATTATTACTCATATTTTTAACTTTATTTGTAACATTATAAAATTTATCGGTATCCTTAATAGCCAATGAAACTGCTGGTCTACCGTATTGATCAGTGGTTACTTTAGCTTCTTTACCTAAGACATCAGCAGTCATAAGTAAATTATCATTGTAATCTCTAAATGATAATACTGCTGTTGAAGATATTACTTCTCTTGCTTCTTCTTTATTTTTTATACCTGCTAAGGCTATTCTTATTTGATTATTATTTTCAATAGATATTTCTGGTTCATTTACTCCTAGTATATCTACTCTTTTTAGGATTGCCTTATATGTATTATAGACCATATCAGAAGTTAATTTATTATCATCTAATGGTTCTATTTCATATAACACTTCAAAGCCTCCTTGAAGATCTAAACCATAGTTTATATTTTTAAATATTGGTATACATAGGTAAGCACTACCTAATAACACTATTAATGTTATAAGTACTCCTATTGATACTTTTAATTTGTTTTTCTTTTCTTTTTTCATCTTATGTCCTTCTTTCTAATTTACTTTGCTTTTTATAAATATATCTACTTTCTCTATATCAACTTCTATTATATCATTCACCATTTCGGATATAGATAAATTTTTTGTTTTAATCCATTTATTTATTTTCAAATAATTCCATATATCCATACTAGTTATATAATCATAGTTATCTTTGATTAATCTTAATTTTACATTAAAAGCTCCTTTTAAACTATAAAATAGTTCTTCTTCATTTTTATATTCCATTACATTATACAATATTATTTATGTTTAGTTCTTTTTGCTTATTGTACTCCTTTCTGTTTATTTGATGTATTTATTAATATATTTTTAATCTATTTTGCACACCATAATTATTGTACCAAATTTCTAACGAAAAGTCATTAATTTCGTATTTAAAATAGAAAA
>CAYYXX010000047.1:0-6021 GCA_964475905.1 uncultured Clostridium sp.
GAGGAGTTTCTCATTATCTTTACTTTACCATTAAAGACTCCTATTATTCTCCATAGTTCACAAGTATCACTTGTTTGATTAGAGTAATCACTACAATTAAAATATATATAGTTATTAGGATTAGATCCATAATATCTAATATTATTATCTATATCTACCATTAAGTTATTAGTAGTATCATATCTATAGGTTATGTTATTATTTACTACTTTAGTTTTTGGGGAACTTGTATATAGATCTGCTATTGTTTTAGCTAATCCTGTATAGGATGCGTATATTGAGTTATTAGTAGAAGTATATACGGCTTCGCCGTCTGTTACTATTTTGGAGTAGAATGTTTTTCCTATTTCAGTATTTGGTGTTGTCGTTGACAACCATACTCTTATACTTATACTTATACTTTGTCCTGCTTCTAGTAATACATCTTCTTTTATTATACTGTTTGCTAAACTTGATAGTGTTACAGCATTAGCATTATCTACTTTTACTTTTATATAACTTGAGTTAATAGTAGTACTACTATCTCCTGTTGATAATAGTTTTATATCAAATTTATAATCTAAGTTACCAGTATTTGTAATAGTAAATGTATATGGTGTTGTTGATGCTCCTGCTGTATCTGATATTGGTAGAGTATTTGCTAGTGTTACTACTTCTCCTTCTGTTGCTGTTATTGATAGAAGACCTGTTGTATAACTATCAGTATTACTTGCTATATTTTCATGATAGAATAAGGAATATGTTGAATTCATTAGGGTTATTCCTATTAAAGATATTGCTAATATTATTATTACTATTATTATTTTCTTTTTATGTTTTATAATGATATCTTTATTCATATAGCACTCTCCTTTTATTTACTTTCTACATATACTTTCATTGTACCTATAAAGCCACTATTCATATATTCATTAGTAATATTTTCATAACTAATCCACATTCCTATATCTAAGGTTATTTCACTTAATCTATCTATTTCTCCCTCATATATTAAATAGTTTGTTTTATTACTACTATTTATTTTTATTTTATTATCTAATACTTTATTTTTTATTATATTTCCATTTACATGGATATTATAGTT
This sequence comes from uncultured Clostridium sp., assembly GCA_964475905.1. Taxonomy (GTDB): domain Bacteria; phylum Bacillota_I; class Bacilli_A; order RF39; family UBA660; genus CAG-302. The sequence continues at coordinate 1,085 of CAYYXX010000047.1, forward strand.
TATATATTTTGTATCTAATATTTTATTTATATTATATTTATTATAGTTCTTTGTTTCTTCTAATACTATCATATAGTTTTCTTTTTTATTATTAGTATTTTTTATGGTTATATTTTTCATATTCATTATATCTTTTATATCTATATTTTCTTCAGTTTTATTATTATCTATTATTTCTAATATATTATTTTTATAACTTATATGTTCTTTTTTTTCTACCATTATACTTTGATTATTATATATTATTTCAGCATAATCATTATCATAATATATTATTTCTATATTATTATTTATTTTTTTAGTATCTACTTTTAAATATTTTATATCATCTACGATGATATAATTATTTTCTTTTATTATTCCATTTGAATAGTAGTATTTATTATTATCTTTATTTACTAAGATACTTACTCCACTTAGATTTGTATATAGATAATCTTTATTTGTTATATCACTATTTCGAACATATATATTTATATTATCTTTTTCTATTATTATGCTACCATCTGATAAATATATTATATCTATATTATATTTAGTATTCTTTTGGTATTCTCCTGTTAATTCTTTGGTAATAGTACTACTTTCTATATAGTTATCTTTATTTATAGCATAATTTGAATTTAATGGATATATTTTTTTAAAACTTCCGTCTTTATATTTTATTATTATTGTTTTATCTGAATAATACATATAGGTATTACCATTTATTACTTTTTGATCTAATCTTATTACTACGCCTTTTAGATAGTTATCTTCATGGATATTGCTATAGAAGACTTTTTCAGCATATTCTTTAGTAATTGGTGTACCGTTTATGATACTATTATCAGTTTCTTTAAATGCTACTACTACTCCATCTGATTCATACATAACTATTGATGATTCTCCTATATCATTTAGTGATAGGGATACTGCTATTATGAATACTGCTACTGATAATAGAAGGGAAATGGTAAATATTAATTTACCATTATTTATTAAAAATATGATAAAGGGATTATGATATTTTTTTTCTTCTTCTAATACTATTTTGTTTTCTTCTTTTTGATATTTTTTTATAAAGAATTTTCCTGTTTTTTTCACATAATCACCTCTTAACAACAGTAATATTTTTTTTCTTTTTAGTTACATTATTTTTTATACTTCTAATTAATTTAACTATATCATAAGATAATACTGCTAAACACGGAATAAGAACTATGATAATAAGTCCACCTCTAGTGGCTAAAATACTTTGAATATAGCCTAATTTAGGTATTTTAAATATTACTTCTCCTATTATGTTTGAATCTTCTGCTAATGTAAAATCTGGTGTATTATTAGCATCTCCTTTTGTTTGAAAAGTATATTTATTAGTAGTTGAATCAAAATATTTAGCTTTTATTCTATGGGTAACTATTATATTAGATAATCTTACATCTGATGATAGAAATGTTATTATATCATCTACTTCTAAATTTTTTGCTTCTCTTTTCTTTGTTATTACTACATCTTTAGGCATTATTTCTGGTACCATTGAACCTGTAACAACAACATAAGCATTATATGCTGGTGGAGAATTATCTCCTTTCATTGCTCTTATTTTTATATCACCTATATATGCTATTAATGTAAGTCCTATTAGTAATAACCATATAAATAAAGCATATGATATAACACTAGTTATAAATCTAAGAGGTTTTATTTTTTCTTTAATTACATGTACTTTATAATGTCTTACACCAAAATAATTATTATATTCATTTATCTCAGTATTCATACTCTCACTCCTATTTTATACTATAGTAATTATACCTTAAATTAGTAAATATTACAATAATTTTTAGTAAAAAAATTATTTTTGTAAAATGTTAAAAAATAATTGCATTTTTCTCAAAGTTATGCTATTATAATGGTGTCTGAAAGGACAAAGGAGGATAACATAATTTAATTACAAAATACGATAATTTTTATTAAAAAGTTATGTTATATTGAAATAGGTAAATAGAGGATAGATAAGTCACTAACTATAGCGGATACTAGTTTACTAGTAATCTTAAGTGTAGGAGTATCATTGATACTTCGATGAGATGCCGAAGTTGTGCCGGCCGTTTACTTATTAATAACTCGTATTCTATTCGGATACGGGTTTTAATTTGCAAGTAAGGATGATGTGTATGAAACGAATACTGGGAAGAATAGAAAAAGATATTATTGAGAAATATGGTTTGTATGAACACGAAAATAAAAAAATAGTATTATATGATAATGACCGAAAACATTGTGAAATAAAACACGCACATCAATTTAAAGATAAAAAAACATTTCATTATGTAATGGATAATTTAGAATATATAATTGCAGAACCTGACCATGTTTTTTATACAAAAGGTTATGATGAAATTAAGAATAAAAATACTAACAAAATAAAAAAAGTTGAAAGATATACTTTGGAATATTATAAGAACTTAGATGGTGATGTTACGGTTAGAGTTAGAGTTGATAGCGGTAGAGAATTAAAAGTAAAGACAGTCTTTCCAGTTAATGATGAAAAGGTTAAAAATAAAGAAAAAAAGAAATATACAATAAGTATTTAATGACAGAAGATGAATATAAAGAAAGAAATAACCTACAAATGCAATAAACAAATGTAGATTTTTTTATTTTAAATAATTTCTCCTAAATACCTTAATAAACTCTTCTCTAGAACCAATATTACATTCCCAGTATTCTTGTCCTTGCTTGTGCCAGTAATCATTAAAAAATGGATTATTTTGGTTCAGAGAATGACATTCACGACATAGAGGAAGAACAAAATTATATTTAATAGAATTAAGCCTATTATGACCTGCATATATTTCATGTAGGTCATTTTTTTAGATGTATGCAATAGTTCATTATTAATCTTCCTTTCTTGGAAAATTAATAAAATTAGTTAAAATGTGTACCTAAAATGTATCTAAACATACATAAAAATATAAAAAGCCTTATTTTATAAGCATTTTAAAAATATAATGGTGGAGCTGAGGGGAGTTGAACCCCTGTCCGCAAATAAAGTTATTTAATCATCTACAAGATTATTGAGTTATTAACATTCATAAGTAAATAGATAACTCACAATCATAATTACTTACTAGTTTATAAATATTCATTATGAAGTCTAAACATAAATCATAATATAGTCTGCTTTATAAGTCCTATCTAATTCTCACAGACAAAGAATTAGTAGAACCTGTTGCACCTATAGATTAGGCATAAGCAACAGCATTTTTATAGCTGTTTCCAGTTATTTTTAATTTTTCTTCTTTTACGGGAAGAATCCGTCTTGCAATTAAACACTTACATTCTCGTCGAAGCCAAAAACAGCCCCATTACGAAAATAATTATATCAAACACTTGTTCTTTTGTCAATTTTTTTACTAAAAATTGGGTGTAAAAAATTTTTGTGGGTAAATTAATATTGTGTTATACTAAATATGATAGGAGTGTAACATGATATGAACAAAAAAGATGAATATAAAAATAAGTTTAAAAAATTAGTAAAAGAAAATAAAGCGAATATTTCAAATATTGAAGATTTAATGATTGAAAATATAGAAGAATATAAACAGGAATTATTGAAATGTACAGAGGATTTATTAATAAACTGTATAGATGAAAAAGAATTAATTTCTAAAAAAAAACGAATGGAATAGCAAAGGAATAAAATTAAAGAATATTGGAAAAAGAAAAATTAGAGTTTATTTTAATCACTGGAAAAATAACAATATATAGAACAGTACTTCAAATTATCGGAAATATTGATTTAGAAGAATATAATTTAAAAAGTAAACAAATTGTACCATTAGATGAATATTTAGGAATAGATAAGCTTCCGTTTAAAGTATCAATTAAAGCTATGATAGAAATTGCTTTTTGGGGACAAAATCAGTCTTCTTTTCAAAAAGCAAGCGAAATAATATATAGAGTTCATAATATAAATATATCATATATTACGGTTAAAAACATAACCGAGTTTATTGGAAAAATAGTTTATAATTATAATTTTAATAATTCGGTAAAAATATGGAATGACCGTGCAAATATAGATATAAATACAGCTGTGAAAAGTGGGACACTTTATATACAAGCAGATGGTGCAGCGGTTAATACTAGAATAGAAGATGAAAACGGTTCTACTTGGAAAGAAAATAAACTTGGTATATTCTTTTCTGAAAATGATATTTATAAAAGAAAAAACAGATCAAATATAATTAATCACAAAGAGTTTGTATCATATATAGGAAATGTTGATACATTCAGAATATTAGTATTTGCTAAAGCAGTAGAATTAGAATATTGGAAGTATGAGAATATAGTATTTATATCTGATGGTGCTACTTGGCTTAGAAACATGATAAGCGAATTATTTCCAGAAGCGATACAAATATTAGACAAGTATCATTTAATTGAAAATATTTATGAATATGCTAAATTTATTTTTAATGAAGATATTAAAAAAGTAGAAAAATTTAAAGATAAAATTATTGATTATTGCTACTCAAGAGAATACAATTTAATAATTAAAGAATTAAATAAATATAAAGATATAGTTCTTCCTAAAATGATATGTAATTTACCAGTTTATTTAGAAAATAATAAGGATAAAATAAATTATTCACTATATGAACACAATGGTTGGTTTGTTGGTAGTGGTGCAATAGAGAGTTCTAATAAAACTGTGGTTCAATTAAGATTAAAACAAGCTGGTATGCGTTGGAGTGTTGATGGTGCTAATGCAATATTAACATTAAGATGCTATGTAGAAAGTGATAATTGGAATAAAATAGAAAAAATAGTAGTTGATAAAATATATCATTAACCACTATTTTACCCACAAAAATTTTTTACACCCCTAAAAATTCAGTAAAATAGAATGAATTTTCTTCGCAATAATTTTTTGTTATAATTATTAT
>CAYYXX010000048.1:0-5661 GCA_964475905.1 uncultured Clostridium sp.
AAATTATCTTGATAATTAGCTAAAAATTTGTTATACTATTTTTGAAATTGTATATTATGAAGTGGGTGGTAAAATGTTTTATGTATGGTTTTTAGTCGCAGTATTTCTTGGAATATTAGAGCTTGCTACGACCAATTTAGTTAGTATTTGGTTTGTTATCAGTAGTTTAGTTGCTATGATAATATCAAAGTTTACCACGAATGTTTTAGTAGAAGTAACAGTTTTTGTAGCACTCGGTATTATACTTATGCCACTTAGTAAAAAAGTATATAAAAAAATTAAGAAAAGTGATACAAAGACTAATATTGATAGAATAATAGGTATGATGGGGGTTGTTACTGAAGACATTACTATGGGTAATATTGGCGAAGTAAAAGTAGATGGTAAGAGATGGTCAGCTTATGCAGATACAGATATTTTAAAAGATGAAAAAGTAAAAATATTATCTATTAATAGTGTTAAATTAAAAGTAGAAAGATGGGAGGATGAATAATATGGATATATTAATTGTTATACTTTTAATAGTGGTAATTTTTATTATTCCAAATATAAAAATTGTACCACAAGCTAAAAGCTATGTAATTGAAAGATTAGGTAGTTATTTAACAACTTGGAATAATGGGCTACATTTTAAGATACCCTTTATTGATAAGATATCAAATAAAGTAACTTTGAAAGAGATTGTTAAGGATTTTGCTCCACAACCCGTTATTACAAAGGATAATGTAACTATGCAAATAGATACAGTCGTTTATTTTCAAATAACCGATCCTAAATTATATACTTATGGAATTGAAGAACCAATAAATGCTATTGAAAATTTAACTGCTACTACACTTAGAAATATTATTGGTGATTTAGAACTTGACCAAACACTTACATCTAGAGATATAATTAATTCTAAGATGAGAAGTATTTTAGATGAAGCTACAGATCCATGGGGTATCAAAGTTAATAGAGTAGAAGTAAAAAATATACTTCCACCTAGAGATATTCAAGAAGCTATGGAGAAGCAGATGCGTGCTGAAAGAGAAAGAAGAGAGAAAATACTTCAAGCTGAGGGAGAAAAGAAATCTAGTATTTTAATCGCCGAAGGAGAAAAAGAATCAGCAATTTTAAAAGCTGAGGCACATAAAGAAGCAGAAATTAAAATGGCTGAGGGTGAAGCCGAAGCTCTTCTAAAAATGAAGATGGCTGAAGCTGAGGGTATTAGACTACTAAAAGAAGCTAAAGCAGATACCGCAGTACTTACACTTAAAAGTTATGAAGCTTTATCTAAATTAGCAGATGGTAGTGCTACTAAAATAATTATTCCATCAGATATGAGTGGTATTGCTTCTTTTGGTACAGTAGTTAATGAAATGATTGATAAAAAGAAATAGGATGAAAAGTATATATTTTAATCATAATATATACTTTTTTCTTGTTAAAATAATTATTTTATGATAGTATATTTTTTAAGGAAGTGGTAATTTGGATATTCCATTAAATTGTATTATATTGAATATAATGCTAGTATTAAAAGAAAATAATAGAGAATTAATATTACCTAAGAAAATATTAATAGTTTATTTAAAAAGGTTACTCAGTATACTTAATTTTGATAAAGATACTTTAGAGGATATGATATTTGATTTTAATCTTAATGATGAAATATATTTCTTTATGTATAAATATGATGAATATTTTGAAATAGATGATGATAATAATATTATTTTAACTAGTCAAATAAAGCTAGAAGACATTAAACTATTGTTATTAGAAGAAGCTAAAGATAGTTCTTTTGATAAAGATTTTCTTATAGATATTTATCAAACTATCAGTAGTCATTATTGCTTCTTAGAAATACTTGGAATAAATATTAATAAGGATATATATAATGTTATATTAGAAATAGAAAATGAAATAGAAAAAGAATATTTACATTTAGGATATGGAGATTTAATGAGTAGTTTGGATGTAAGTATTGAGAAAAAAAGAATTAAAGCTTTGAAAGCAATTATTAATTGTATGTATATTAATATGGAAAATAATTTAAGTATGACAGAGTATAAAAATATAGCCACTTATGCTAATGAAACAGTAGCCGCTATCGGAAGTGAAGATAACGAAATCTATACTATATGTCAGCCCGTTTTTGACGAAGGTAAGCTAATTAATAATCCTATGGATCGAGCTATCTTTTTAAAAGATACTAATTCTGATTTTGTTATTAAAAATAGACTCATTGTAAATATTAAGAGAAAAGATAAAAAGTTTACTATTAGAGATTTAGAACTTATTAATTTCTATTTAACATATTTAGAATTACTAGATAATGAAATAAAAAAAATTAATGATTATGAATTAAAAGATGAATTAATAATTAGTAAGTATGAACTTATGTATACTATTGATGAAACATATGATTTAATGAATTTTAATAGAAAAGAAGAAATATTAAATATAAATAGTGATTATGATTTTATTATACCTATTGCATATTTTTATGCTTTTGAACTATTAAATTATAAAGATGAAGATTATATACTTAGTGATAAGAAGAAAAATATTATGGTTTATTATTTTAATATTATGAAAAAACTTTATATAGAAGCTTACTATAAATTAACTAAAAATAAAATGATAATTGATAAGATTAAGAAGAGTAACTTATATGGTACTAATAAAGTAAGTACTAGTTTGCTAGATAGTTTTATACCCAATGTTTGTGAAGAAAAGAAGAAAAGTAGGAGGTATTTTTTATGATAGAGAAAGAAGAATTTGAAAGGGAAGTAGATTACTTAGATAGAACTGTTCAGTTAATTAGAAAAAAAATATCAAAATTAGGACAAGAACTTTATGATGATGATAATAAAATACTTGAATTTAAGAAAATGATATGGGATACTCGTAGTGAGATTGATCCTAATGAAATGAGAAGTATGATGGCTGAGTCAGATCTTCAAGTAGCTATTATGCAAAATAAAGGTAATTATTTAGAAAGACTATTTAAAGTACAAAATAAGCCATATTTTGCTTCTATTAGATTTAAGGAAGATGGTTGTGAAAGTGAAGATATATATATAGGTATTACTCATGTAGAAGATAAATTAGAATATTATGTCCATGATTGGAGAAGTCCTATTTGTAGTATGTTTTACGATTATGAACTAGGTAATGCTGAGTATAAAGCTCCTTTAGGAATTATAAAAGGAAATATTATTAGAAAAAGACAATATATAATTGAAAATGCTACTTTACAGTCTGTTTTTGATAATGCCCTAAATATTAGTGATAATCTTCTACAAAAGGTATTAGCGGAAAAATCTTCGGAAAAGATGAAGAATATTGTTAATACTATTCAAAAAGAGCAAAATAAAGTAATTAGAAATACTGATGATAAGAATCTTATAGTAGAGGGAATAGCGGGTTCAGGTAAGACATCAGTAGCTTTACATAGGATTGCTTTCTTACTTTATAGAATATCTAATTTATCTTCGAATAATATTGTTATTTTTACTCCTAATAGGATTTTTTCTGAGTATATTTCTAATGTTTTACCTGAATTAGGAGAAGATAATACTTTTAATATGACTTTCTATGATTTATTATGTCAAAATATTAGTGAATATAAGAATATTGAAAATTATACTGATTTTATATCTAGATATTATAAAGATGATAATATTAATTATGATTTAATTAAATATAAACAATCTGATGATATAATTAATTCTATGAATGATTATGTTAATGATCTATTATGTAATATTAAGTTTACTGATAAGTTAATATATGATGATTTTATTGAAATAGATGTAGATAAGTTAAATAATATGTTATTATATAAATATAATAGATTTCCATTATTTGAGAGGATAAAAGAAATGTCTCAGAAAATAGCTAGTGATTATTATAATGGTAGCATAAATAATTCAGCTTCTATTGAAAAGAAATTGCAAGAATTACTTAATATTAAACTTGATTTGAAGCTTCTTTATAATAATTTTTATAGTAGTAGGTTTTCTAAGTATTCTACTTTACCAGAAGACACTTATTTAAACTACGAGGATGCTTTAGTATTTCTATATATGAAAAGCCTTTTAAAGGGTTTTGATACCAATCATATTATTAAACAAGTAGTAATTGATGAGGCTCAAGATTATAATAAGATGCAGTATTTGATTATTAAGAATATTTTTAAAACAGCTAATTATACCATTCTTGGAGATACTAATCAGACTATTAACCCATATTATAAATATGCTTCACTAGAAGAACTTACGGATCTTTTTGCATCTTCTAAGTATATTACTTTGACCAAAACTTATCGTTCTACTAGTAAAATAATTGATTATACTAATAAAATATTAGGTTTAGATTATGTTACTGCAATTAGAAATGATAATGCAAGTGATGTTATATTTAGAGATAATATTTCTAAAGATACTTTTGTTTTGGATATTAATAATTTGATGGATATATCTGAAAGTATAGCTATTATTACTAAGAATGATAAGGAAGCTAAATATGTATATGAATTATTAAAAGATGACTTTGATATAGCTTTGATAGATGGTTTTAGTCATATCAAGAGATCATTAGTAGTAATTCCATCTTATATAGCTAAAGGACTTGAATTTGATTCTGTAATAGTATATAGTGATAAAGATAACAAATATACTGAAAAAGATAAATATTTGTTTTATGTAGCTTGTACAAGAAGTCAACATAATTTAATAATTTATAATAATAGTAACTAAAATAGGAAAACTATAAAAGCCTTATTTTATAAGGTTTTATAAATTTGCATTTGACAAACTTTTCCATTTATGCTAAGATAATAAACGTCCGCTAAAAAAATAAGAGGTGTAGAAGTGAAAAAGCATAAAATGGAAATTGCAGCACTGACTCTATTACTTGGAGTTCTATGTTATGCATTTTACGATTGCAATATTAAGGGGAGCGAACAAGAAATTGTTTTGAATAATGAACTACTTTCTATGAGTAAAATTAATAATAAAGAAGAAATTACTATGGATATAATTTCTTTATCTAATGATGAATTAATTAAGGTAGTTCCGCTTAGTATGAACATTGATAGTGTAAATGAAAGTATGGAAGATAAAGAGATAAGTGAGGTTAGTAATGATAGTTTAGAGATTATTTCTAATAATGAAGTATATAGTATTAATCTAGCGGAAAGTATGGAAAATGTACTTCCTTATAATGAAATTATTTCTAATCAAGTTGTTAATTATGCCTTAAAATTTGTAGGTTATCCATATGTTTATGGTGGTAATTCCTTGACAAGTGGTACGGATTGTTCAGGATTTACTAAGCTAGTATTTGCAAACTACGGTATTTATTTACCTAGGTCAGCACCAGAACAAGCTTATGCTGGCGTTCATGTTGATTTAGAAAATATTATGCCGGGGGATATTATTGTATCTGGTTATGATGGCGTTGTATGTCATGCTTCGTTATATATCGGAGATGGTAAACTAGTACATGCCCTTAATTCTAATGTTGGAATAGTAGTAACTAGTATGTATATAATGCCTATTATTGATGTAAGAAGAGTAATATAATTAATTATTATTCTGATTAAAAAAAGTTAAAGGAGTGTTCGAAAAATGTTCGCTTTTTTAACTTTTTTGCAATTTTTTAGACAAATTT
>CAYYXX010000049.1:0-4979 GCA_964475905.1 uncultured Clostridium sp.
CAACAACGTTGTCATTTTTATCATAAATAACATAATATTCCAAAATAATCCTTTCCGATTATTTTAAATGGGTTCAAATCCCACATTCCGTCCCACTAATGATTAAAACATTATAAATGTTTTAATATAAAGAATATTTTATTAAAATCTTGATGGGTAGTATTAAATATTCTTAATTAAGAAACACATTAATTGTGTTTTTTTTATATTTTATAGGTAGTATTTATTAAATTATCAAAGGAAAGACCTTTATCCAAGTCTTTCCTTAACTAGCTTATTTACTAAAGACATATCTGCTTTTCCTTTTACAAGTGGAGAAATGTTTTTCATGATAAGTCCCATATCTTTTGAAGATGTAGGTTTTACTTCATTAAATACTTTATCTATTATTTCTACTAGTTCCTCTTCACTTAGTTGTTTTGGCATATAAGTATTTAGTATTTCTATTTCTTTTTTATTTTGCTCTACTAAATCTTCTCTACCTGCTGAAGCAAATTCTTTGATTGAATCATTCCTCATTTTTATTTGCTTTGATATTACTGTAATTATTTCATCATCTGTTAATTCTTCACGAGGGTTGGGTTTTGCTAATTGCATTGCACCTTTAACCATTCTAATTACACTAAGACGAAAGCTATCTTTATTTTTCATTGCTTCTTTTAAATCGTTATTAATTCTTTCTGACAAAGTCATAGAATCACTCCTTAGTAATTTTTTTTATTTTTCTTTTTTGAATTAATTGTATTTTTCTTTTTTTCTTCTTTTAATCTAACTCCTGGCTTTTTGTAGCCCTCTGCTCTTTCTTTAGCTTTAGAGAGATTTCCGTTACGTGCTACTTGAGTTTTAAATCTGCGTAAAGCAAACTCTACATCATTATTTTTTACACTAACGGTTACTTTAGTACCTGCTGACATTTTATCCCTCCTTCCGCTTTTTCATTTAGATTATATCATTATTTATTGTAATTTACAAGGGTATAATATTACTTTTTTTGACTTTTTTTTATTTTTTTAGACAAGTGGAGTGTTCTTTTGTTTTATCACTATATTTTTTTATTTTTTAAAGGACTAGACTTTATCTTTTTTATTAAATATCACACATTTTATTTTCTACTTTTCTACGGATAAAACTACCTAATGATTCTCCTATTGTGAATATTACTTCCATAGTTTTGTAAATAGCGGTCAACATTGCTGATGTTAAGGCTGTTCCTCCTGCTACATTTAGCTGCTCTTTTTTATTTAGTTCTTTCATTTTATCATCCTTTCTTAATTACATTTTTGGGGATTTGAATATCCTTTTAGTATTCCTGATACTAGTGTTATTATGGTTGCTACAATGCCTCCTATTAAAAGGGCATTTGCTCCTCCGGTTATTTTTAACATTTCTTTTTTATTTAATTCTTTCATATGTTTCCTCACTTTCTTAATAGATAATCTATTATTTTTTTGTTTTCTTTTATTACTTTTATATTTAGTATTAAATTGTTATATTTATATTTATTGGGAAGGTTTAAATCTAAAGTTATAATTTGATAAGTTGTTATATTATCTGTTACATATTCACTATTTATATCTTTTATTTGGTATTTATATTTTTCTTTATTTATTATTAGATAATCATTTTTTATAATATACTTTGTATCTTCAAGAGGAATATATATTTTTATACTGTAGTTGTTTTCTTCCTTTGCTACTATTCCTTTTACTTTATAGTATATTTTATAATTTGATAACATGGATAATATAATTAAGGAAAGTACTATTATTATTATTATCATTATATAAATATATACTATGTAATTTATTTTTCTATGTAGTATTATTTCACTATCTATGTAATTATTCATATGTGCTTGCCTCCTGTAAAGATATTACTTCTCCATCTTTTATTTTTATTATTCTGTTATATAGATCTGAATTTTCTTTGCGATGGGATATTATTATAAATGTTTTATTATGGTAATATGTGAATATGTCTTGTAATATTTCTCTTTCTAATTTTATATCTATTTGATTAAAACCTTCGTCTATCATTATTATCTTGCTATTTTTTAAAAGACTTCGTGCTAATATTATTCTTTGTCTTTGTCCTCCTGATATATTAATACCGTTTTCTTCTAGCATATAGTCATATCCTAGTATATTGTCTTTTATGATTTCATCTATTTGTAGTATTTTACAGATATTTAAATATTCTATTTCGCTTACTTGACGGTCTAGTATTATGTTATTTCGAATGCTATCATTATATAGTAATTCATTTTGTGATACATATGTTATATTACTTCTGATATCAGTCATGCTATAATCATTTATATCATAATTATTTATATATATTTTATCTCTGTCCGCTGGTAAATATTTATATAATAGTTTTAATATGGTTGATTTCCCACTTCCTGATGGTCCTAAAAGTAATACTCTATCATTATTTTTTATAAATAGATTGATATTTTTTAATATGTAATTTTTATTATTAAATGTATAGCTTAAGTTTTGTATTTTGATATTGCCGTTTACTTCTAATTTTTTATCTTCATATATTTTTTCATCTTCAACTTCAAAGAAAGTATTAGCTCTATCTATACTATTTTTTATATAGTGATATTCATAGATTATATCTATAATGTTTCGAATTGGATAAATTAAATAACTGGATAATAGAGTAATTGTTAAGTATGTTCCTATGGTGCATTTATTATTCATTATTAAGCTAAATGTATAATAATTGATACTTAGAGTACTTATGTCTGTAATTATTTCTTTTAAAAGTTCTAATATGTTATTTAATTTTTCTATTTGAAATGTTGTATTTAATAACTTTGAATAATCTTTACTAAATTTGTATATCATAATATCTTCGATATTTAGGCCTTTTATTGTTTCAAAAGAACTTACGGCCTCTATTATCGTTTTATTGCTTTTGGTTATTTTTTCTTGTCTTTTTATCGTATAATTTTTAATACTTTTATTAAATATTATTATTAGTAATATATACAGAAGTTGTGTAATAACTAGAATTATTAATATTTTGGGTATTTTTAAATATATGATGATGAATGAGACTATGAGTAGTAGTAGATCTAGAAATATTGCTAGTATAATTTTGGAAATAAATGATTTTATGTATGATAAATCATTTATTCTTGATAATACTTCTGATGTACTTCTATTTTTATAATAGTTAAAGGGAAGTAAAATTATTTTGGTAAAGGCACTTAATAGTATACTAATATCTAGTTTTTGATTTATATAGATAAGAAGATGATTTCTAATATAATTAGTTATATTTTTTATAATAAACAAAATGAAGAATACTATGGTTATTAATATTAGATTATTTATTTCTGTATCTATTATTTTATCAAATATTATTTGTGAATATAGGCTGGTTAAGCATGATAGTATTGTGGATATTAATGATAGAATTATTATGAATAAAATATTACCTTTATTATTTTTTAATACTTCTTTTATTATGTTGTTTATTTGTTTTGGACTCTTATAGTTTGGAAGTGCTGATACTTTTTCGAATAGCATGATGTTGCCTGTCCATATGTTATTGAAATCAAATATATCCATACTTACCTTTCCTATAGCTGGGTCCATTATTAGTAATTTATTATTGTTTACTTTATATACTACTACAAAGTGCATATAGTTTTCTTTGTTTATTTGACTAATAAAAGGTGTATTTATTTCTTTTATTTTTTCTATATCTTCAACTAAATAGCATTTGGTCATTAGTCCAAGTTCCTCGCTTGCTTCTTTTAAGTTATAAAAATTAGTGCCATCTTTTGTTGTTTTTGTTAATTCGTTTAGTCTCTCTTTAGATATATTTCCATTGTAATAGTGAATAAGCGAAAGAAGACATGCTGTCCCACAATCTTTTGCTCCATCCTGTATGATTATTAAGTTCTTTTTCATTTTACCTCCTTATATTTTTTATTGTTTTTGTTTTTTTATGTCTAGTATTTATAAAAATAGAATTATATTATTTTTTGTTTCATGTGCTATTTATTGTTTTTTTTAGTACCGATATGTTCATGTACATCCTCCTTTCTTTACTTGTTTATTTTTTCAACTTGGTTTATTTTTTGCTTTTCATATTTAAACGCCTCCCTTCATAATATATAAAACAATTTTTTTTTTGAAAATTCCCATTTTTTTGAAAATTTGTCAAAAAAAATGAAAAAAAGTTAAAAAAGCGAACATTTTTCGAACACTTTTTTAACTTTTTATTAAGCTTTTTTACATACTACTTTCTATAGATTTAATTTCTTGAATTGATCTTCCTGTAACTTCTGATATAAAGCTATATTCAGCTTTTTTCATTAGCATGTTTTTAATAATGGATAATCTTTCTTCGGCTTTGCCCTCTTTGATACCAGTTTTCATGCCCTCTCTCATGCCTTCCTTGATACCCTCTATTTTTCCTTCTTTGATGCCTTCTAATTTTCCTTCTTTTTTGCCTTCTCTTAAGCCTTTCTTGATTCCTTTTAAGATACCCTCATTAGTATAGCCATCTCTTACGGCTCTTTCTTTTAATTCTAAGTTAAATCTTGCTGCCCATGAATCTAATAATTCTTTATTGCTATTGGCCATATCTACGGCTTCAATTAATTCTTTCTTCTCTTCCATTGTAAGTAAATCACCTCCTAGTAAAGTGGATAGTTCTTCGAGCGTCTTTGCTCTAAAGATACTTCCTATACGAATTATATCGCTTTTTTAACTTCTTAATATTACATACTGCTTTCTATTGATTTAATTTCTTGAATGGATCTTCCAGTTATTTTTGATATGACACTATATTCTATATTTTCTATTAGCATGTTTTTAATAATGGATAATCTTTCTTCGGCTTTGCCCTCTTTGATACCAGTTTTCATGCCCTCTCTCATGCCTTCCTTGATACCCTCTATTTTTCCTTCTTTTTTGCCTTCTCTTAAGCCTTTCTTGATTCCTTTTAAGATACCC
>CAYYXX010000050.1:0-4956 GCA_964475905.1 uncultured Clostridium sp.
TTTTATGTTAAAATGTATACAGATGCAAGAAATTGCATAAAATAAAAAGAGATACATTTGATATTGTGTTGTCAGGTGCATTCTCTGCTTAAATAGTGTCGAAAGCACCGACTCAAAAGTTGATTCGGTGTTTTCATTTAAGTTAATCCTTTTTAAGGACTAAGATTGTGTAAAACACAATAATTGCTAAAGCAACTACTAATTCCATTTGGAATAATCCTTTCTACGATTTTTAATTTCATAGAAACCACCTCGATTCTATCATCAAAAGATGATGGAACAGAGTAAAACACCTAACTATCTCATGTATCCCATATAATTATACCTTATATAAGTATAAATTTCAACAAATAAAAATCAGAATTTGACTAAATATATTTTTTATGTTAAAATGTATACAGATGCAAGAAATTGCATAAAATAAAAAGAGATACATTTGATATTGTGTTGTCAGGTGCATTCTCTGCTTAAATAGTGTCGAAAGCACCGACTCAAAAGTTGATTCGGTGTTTTCATTTAAGTTAATCCTTTTTAAGGATTAAGATTGTGTAAAATAAAAAGAGAAACATTTATTAATGTAATCTCTTTTTATTTTTTTATTATAACTGTACTAGTATTACTAATATCAATCTTTTTTAATAGTTCTAGTAATTCTTTAATATTAAGACTATCAATAACTCCTATTGGATCATCTTCAAGCTTATTATTAAAAATAATACTATCAGTAATAATTTCATTAATATTTTGGACATTCTCATAAGCAAATATTTCATTACTAATTAATACTTTTTTCTTTCTATTAAAATCTTTTTCACTAATTTCTAGATTATCTAATCTATTTTTTAGATTAGTTAAAAATTCATCATACTTATTAGTTTCATTAACTAATGAAACTAATAAATGACTATCCGTATTAAGTAAACTTACAAAAGTAGTATTATATATAATACCCTCTTTTTTTTGTTCTTCATCAAATAAACTAGTTTCATCAAACAAAGTAGTAAATAAAATATACATATAAAGATGAAGTTTTCTTCTAGTTAATTTTATATTATCAAGAGGAATTTTAAGAGTATAAGCAACTTTAGGAATATTAGTAGACATAGTAACAATTTCTTTCTCTTTAAATACTTTATTGCTTTCTTTAATATCTTTAAATTTAATAGTATCCAACTTCTTAAAATTCTTATTATTCTGATTATCTCTAATTAATTTCATAATCTCTTCTGGATCAAAAGAACCAGTAACTACTATAAACATATTAGAGGGATTATAAAAAGTATTATAACAAGTTTCAAGTTGTTTTTTTGTAATAGAATTAATATCATCAGTAGTACCAATAATACTATTACGATATGGATTATTATTCAAAGTATTAAATCTTACTTTCTCAAATAAAACTTCTCCCGGTCTATCATCATACATATGAATTTCCTCAGATATAATACCTTTTTCTTTTTCAACTGATTCATCAGTTAAATAAATATTTTGAACATAATCAAGTAAAAAACTAATATTTTCCTTTAAATTATTAGTAGCATAAAATAAATAAGTAGTATTAGTAAAAGTAGTAAAAGCATTACAAATAGAACCTGATCTAGCAAAAAATTCCATAGGTTGAGGATCTTCTTTTTGAGAAAATACTTTATGTTCTAAAAAATGAGCAATTCCCTTAGGAAAAGATCTAATTTCACTCTCTCCAATAGGAGTAAAATCATTATATATAGAACCATATTTAGTAGTAAAAGTAACATAATTAGTATAAATATCATCTTTATTATATAAATAGACTTCTAAACCATTATCTAATTTTTCATAATAAACATATTCATCTAATCTATTAATCTTAATCTTCTCCATTATTATCCCCCTTCTCTTCAAGTGTTAAAACTGTATGAAGAGTAACTTTCTTACTTACTTTAATAATATCTTCCTTAGTTACTTTTTCAAAATTAATAATTTTATCTTCATCACTATCACTACCCACTAGTACTTTAGAAAAATAAGTATTAATACAAGCTAAAGGATTATCTCTATTAGACTTAATCGCAGATACTATAGTATTCTTAGCACTAGCAATATCATTATCACTAATCTTACCATTAGATATATCCTTTAAACATCTCCTGATAAGCTTAATACTCTTATCAATATTCTTAGATTCCACTCCAGAATTAATAATTAAAATATTATCATAAGCCTTAACAGAAGAATTTATATAATAACAGTAACTATTCTTCTCACGAACAGTATCAAAAAGAATAGAATTAGAACTACCTCCTAATAACTCATTATATAATTTAATAACATACTTTCTCTCATAATCAGTTAAATTATTTAAACTACATAAAAGTAATAATTGTGATTGATTAACATTATCAAACTCTCTATAACGAACTATTCTCTTACGAATATTTAACTCTTTAACAAGAACTTTCTTATTATCTTTCTTAAAAGTATCAATCTTAAAACATTCTTTAAATATATCTTTCATCTCATTAGAAGAAAAATCTCCAAGAACAAATATATCTATTTGATCTTCTCTAAGAACTTTCTTATAATAATCAAATAAACTCTTCTCATTAATATTATCAATATCTTCTATATAACCAAAAGTATTATAAGAATAAGGCATATCTTTCATTTTTTCCATTAACTTAAGTACAGAATACTTAATCTTATTATCATTAATACTCAAAATATCTTGTCTTAATCTATTCTTTTGCTTATCAATATTAACAAAAGCATTATCCTTAACATAAGGATTAAAAATAAGATCTAAAAAGAAAATAATAGATTCCTTATTCATATTCTTCTCAGTATATTTCTCATTTAAAAATTTAGTCTGAAAAGATAAATTACTAAAATTACCAATTCTAGATATACTAGAAGATACCTTAATATCATAAAGATTCTCACTCTCTATAATAAGATCTCTCTCAGTCTTATAATTATTACTAGAATCTAGTAAAACCATCTTAAGTAAATTCCTAATAGTAATTTCTTCTTTTTTAATATTTCTATAAAAATCAACATCAACAGTAATAGTCTTAAACTTCTTAGATTTAATTAGGTGGAGATTATATCCCCCCATATTAATTGTTTCAAATGTCATAGTTCCACCTCTTTCTTATAGTATATACTAGTTTTATAGATTTAAACATGTTTCCAATGCTAATATAATTAATTTATCAAGCCCCTGTTCTCTTTCTATACTAGATAACTTATCTGTATAAGTAAAACTATCACTTACCATAAGTAAAGTACTAGCTCTTTTATTTAATAATTTAGCATTAACAAATAAAGCAAAAGACTCCATTTCAACACCAAGTACATTATATCTATTAACTTTATCTTTATAATCATTATTAACTTCATAAAAAACATCAGAGCAATAAATATTACCCTTATATATATTAGTATTAATTTTCTTTGCTGTATTAAGAATAATATTATTAAGATTAATATTCCCATTAATATTCATATTATTATAATTACATAAAAATCTTCCATAATTAGAATTAGTAATACTATTATCTACTAATACAATATCTTTTAATTTTAAATCAGTATAACTACCCATAGTACCAATCCTAATAATAGAATCTACATTATATTCTTTAAATAACTCATAAGAATAAATACCCATACTAGGACACCCCATACCAGAGGGAAATATAGTTATTTTCTTATTCTTATAATAACCAGTATAAGCTGTCATACCACGAACATTATTAATAAGCTTAGAACTAGTTAAAAACTTTTTAGCAATATATTCACATCTCTTAGGATCACCCGGCATTAATACAATATTAGAAATATCTTCTTTCTTACTTTCAATATGAGTACTCATTTATATCACCTATTCATAATATCTATACTACTAAGTAAATTAATATATACTTTAGTATTATCCCCATCAGTAGTAAATCTTATACCATTAATATTACTATCCTTAGTAATAGTACCTACTACTGCATTACAAGTACTAGCATTATTATTATAAAACATACATAGATCCTCAGTAATTTCTTTATAAATACTAGTAACAATCTCTTCATTACTACTATTATAAGTAACTACTAGTTCATTATTAAGTAAAGGAATAGTTAAATTTAAACTATTATCACTATTAGTAACAATAATAGAATTATCACTAGTAGTAGCACTAATATTCAAATTAGAATTATTTAAGTTAGTAGCAACATCACTAATAGAAGCATAAATAGGAGTATACTCCTCTACTTTATCCTCTTTCTTAATAAACTTCAAATATAATATAACAAATATACATATAAGTAATATAACAATTAACCCATAAGCAATCATTATATCAACTTTCTCTCTCTTCTCTTGTTTAGCCTTTAACATCATTTCCTCTTCATAACTCATATCTTATACCTCTTTTCTTTCTTTTTATAATATTCCAACTAAAGTACTAAAAATCCAATATTAATTTTCCCGCTTATCGCGGGATCTCGCCCATTCCGACTCCATATTTAGACTCCACCATGACTATTTTTTCTTTCTACCGTACACGATAGTTTCATGACGACAAGGCTTCGCCTTACCGGGACACCCGCGGCCCCGTCGCCGCGAGGGTCCATTTTTGCCAAGTTTACGTTACCGTTAATTGAAATGGCAAATTATTTGATCCATTTCCCGACCCTATAGCTTGCTTAGAATTTAGATAAAGGACTGGGGCTGCCGCCCAAGCAAGGCTCGCGTCGCGGTTGCTGCCCGCATTGCCGTCCGAAGCGACACGCCACACAGAGCTGGAGTTGCCCGAATACGGGGTTAATAACCAACTATAGCCTGAAAATATACTTTTCATCCAATTATTATTTTTACAGACATCTTGGCTATAATTATTTAGCATATAGGCATTTCCGTCTTCATCTTTACACTGACTTAAGTCGACAGCATAGCCATAATCACTGGGATATGGTAACGCTA
>CAYYXX010000051.1:0-4759 GCA_964475905.1 uncultured Clostridium sp.
ATCAATTTTTTTATTTTCCATTTATTACACTCCTTTCATAAATTAATAATAACATTATTTTTTTTTACTTCCGTAAAAACAAAAAAAATTAGCAAAAAGTTGCTAATTTATATTTAACATTAGAAATTATAACTGTAATAATATTAGTTTTATTTCGATTGTATTCATGTACTAAATCAGATAAACAATAATTCAATATCTTTGACAATTCATAAAAATTATCATAATAGCAAACAATATTATCGTTTAAATCATATAGCACAAAATAATTCTCATTTATAAATTTTTTACTTTTATAATTCAAAATAATCCTTTCTGATTAATTAATAAATGGTTAACAATTCCATACTGGTCACCAATTTGATTAAAACATTATTAAATGTTTTAGAAATATAAGTATGGGAATTAAGAGTATTTAATACTCTTTTTTCTTGCGTTAAATCTTGTTATATATATAATATTCTAAATATTGTTTTGAATTGTACTTATGTATTACTTAGGTTTATATTTCTACTTTTTTATAATAAAATATAAATGGTAATAAGTGAGGTAATATGGATAGAATTGGAAAGAATTTAAAAAGAAAAGTATAATTATATAAATTACTTTTCTTTTAATATAGTTGATATTATTAGGCCTCCTACTAGGATTATTAATCCTAATAATAGTTCTATTATAGTTATTTTGTATTTGAATGCTTGTATTATTAGTAGTATTATACTTGAAAATAGTATTCCTAGTATTATGCTATATACTTTGCTACTATATTTTTTTAATAGGTAGTCTATTAGTTTTATAGTTATTATTAGTCCTATAGTTAATCCTAGTATAAATGGTATTATTATTTTTATATTATTTATTAGGGTATCTATATTGGTTATATTACTTATTGTTTCAATAATTATACTGTATGTTCCTTCTATCATTAGGAGAGCTGAGGAACTTATACCCGGTACTACTGTACCTATGGCTTCAGTTATACCTGATAATATAAACATTAGGGTATCTATATAGTTGTTTTGTAGTGTATAATTATTATTGATATTATTTATTGATATAAAGAAAAAGATAATGAAACTTATAATAGTTAGATAGTTATCTTTTTTTTCTGTTTTATTTGTTACTGTAGGTATTGTTCCTATTATTAGTCCTATAAATAACATCATTACTTCAAAGTAATATTTACTTAGTGCATAGTTTATTATTTTACTAAATACTATTATTGATATTATTATACCTATGGCTATTGGGGTTAAATACTTGATACTTTCTTTTTTATTTTTCTTGAAGTTTAAGATATAATCTATTGATTTGTCATATACATTCATTAGTATTGCTAAGAGGGCTCCACTTACTCCCGGTATTATTTTACCTATTCCTATAATAAATCCTTTTATTAAATTCATAACTAGTGTAATTCTTTACATATTCCTTTTTCTGGTTTATAGAAACAATGATTTTTATATCTTCCTGCTAAATCTTGTTCCCACCATGTATTTGAACAGGATACTCCTGTTTTAGGAGCATAAAACCATAGAGCATTAGTAGCAGGATAATAGTATTCTCCTCTTATTACTCTTTCTGCTAATTCTTTTTCTTTTTCCGTAGGATTACCATAGAATAATGAACTATTTGTTCCTGAGAAGCCTCCCGGAGACTGATATATCATTTCTGATATTGTTCTTATATCTTTAAATGTTAAACAGTCCGCTAGTACTCTATTTATGCAAACATTTCCTACCATAAGCATACCTAAGTTACCTTCTCCTACAGCTTCTGCTCTCATAAGTCTAGCTAGCAGTTCTTTTTCTTTTTCGGTATATTTTACTATCATTATATCACCACTTAATTATATGCTTATATCTTTTATTATTTACTATATTTTTTATTTTATTAATAATTCTATTGCTTCTTGTAATTGACTATCATTTTCTTTTGTAGGATTATCTAAATATTTACTATCTAATTCTACTATTTTAGTAGGAGTTACTCCTACTTCATTTATGAAGTTTCCATCTGGTGTTAGCCATTTTTGTGTTGTATATTTAATCATACTTCCATCTAATAATTTTTTTGTTTGTTGTACTGTTCCTTTTCCATAACTATTTGTTCCTACTACTTCTCCTTTATAGCTTTCTTTAATAGTGGACGCTAGTATTTCACTAGCGGAAGCACTTGCTTCGTTAATTAATACTGCTATATCATAAGTTCTTTTTTCTTTAGTAGTATCTTTCTTCTTTACTTTACCATTTGAATCTTCTAATTGATATATTATTTTTCCTTTCTCTAAGAATAAATTACATATATCTGTTACTGCTGTTAAATATCCTCCATTATTATTTCTTACATCTATTATAAGACTATCTATCTTATCTTCTTCTAATTTTTTTAAGTTATCTTTAAATTGTTTATATGAGTTATTAGCAAATAATGAAATATTTATATATCCTATCTTTTTATCTTCTCTTTCAATTATCTCACTACTTACATATGGTATATCTATTTTACTTAAGTTTATAGTATAATCTTCTTCTTTATCTTCTCTTTTAATAGTAAGAACTACTTTATTCTTACCACTATTTTTTATATAATTAGATAGATCTGATGTTTTTTTATCTGTATAATCTTTATTATCTACTTTAGTAATAATATCTCCTACTTTAATACCAGCTTTATCTGCTGGTGAAGAAGTAAACACTTCTACTACAGTTATATTTTCATCTATCTTAGTAACTGATAGTCCTATACCATCATATGTACCATTTATTGTTTCATTAAAACTTAAGGTACTATCAGCATCACTATAACTAGTAAAAGTATCTCCTACTGAAGAGATCATTCCCTCTACAGCTCCATCTATTAATAAATCTTTATCTAATTCTCCATAATAATTATCTACTATTGCATAGTATGTATCTACTACCTTTTTTAAATCTTTTGTAACTGCTAAATAATTTTTTCCTGTAAAGATACTTATTAGTCCAAAACATAGTAATACTCCTATTCCTATTGAGAATATCATAATAGTAATAACTTCTCTAGTTGTATATATTTCTTTTTCTTTTTTCTTCTTCTCTTTTTCTTTAGCTTTTTTTATTACCTTTTTCATACTTTCATCTCCATATTAATAATACCACATAATAATAAAAAAAGAAATAATTTATTAAACTATTTTCTTTATTAAATAATATCCTATATAACTAATAACACCACATATATAGAATATTATACTTACTATTATAAATCTATTTAATATTATATTTATAGCATTATTTATATTAATAAAATTTATATTATTTTTTATTATATATTTCATTAATATACCTATTATTAATATTAAACTACCAGATATGATAAAAGTATAATATATTTTATATAAAACATTAATCTTATTTTCTTCTAATAGTAGGACTGCTACTAATATTATTAATATTAGAATAAATAATATTAGTAGCATTAACTTATATTAATAAGATTAATGTTTATATCATAAATATAATTACTTATATCATTTATATATATTTTACTTTTATCTATTACTTTACTTTTTAACTCTCTACTGATATTAGGATCATTATTGATATCACTTACGATCATATTATATATATTATCATTAGATAGTTTAGGATTATTTCTTAATTTATAACTTACTACATTATTTAATACTATTTTTAAACTTTCATTTAAGTATGTTGAATTCATTAGTATATTCATTTCTTCATCTGTAATATTTAATTTATTTTTTACTTCATAATAATTACTATTATAATTATTATTATCATCTGTAAGTAAATCTTTTATATATATAGTATTTACTATTTTATCTACATTATCTTCACTTACAACATTTATAATTACAGCATATGTACCCATAATAGTACTTATACTTATAAGTACTATTATTAATATACTAATTATTATATTCTTCTTCATATATATATTCACCATTATTAGTATTAACAATAATAGTTATATTATGTAAAATCCAATATTAATTTTCCCGCTTAACGCGGGATCTCGCCCATTCCGACTCCATATTTAGACTCCACCATGACTATTTTTTCTTTCTACCGTACACGATAGTTTCATGACGACAAGGCTTCGCCTTACCGGGACACCCGCGGCCCCGTCGCCGCGAGGGTCCATTTTTGCCAAGTTTACGTTACCGTTAATTGAAATGGCAAATTATTTGATCCATTTCCCGACCCTATAGCTTGTTCAGAATTTAGATAAAGGACTGGGGCCACCGCCCAAGCATTGCTCGCGTGGTTGCTGCCGCCCGCATAGCCGCCCGAATTGACATACCACACATAGTAGGAGTTGCCCGAATACGGGGTTAATAACCAACTATAGCCTGAAAATATACTTTTCATCCAATTATTATTTTTACAGACATCTTGGCTATAATTATTTAGCATATAGGCATTTCCGTCTTCATCTTTACACTGACTTAAGTCTACTGAATATCCATAATCACTAGGGTACGCCAAGGCTACATATCCTGTCCAACTTGTTGGTCTTCCTGAATATACAGTACCGCTAGTTTTCTCTTTTTCATATATTTGATCAGCATATACCTGATTGGTATTATGTCCTCTTATTGACCAAGTACTCTCTGATATTAGATTTCTTGTAGTATTATTCTTTAGTCCAGTACTTGTAAAATCACAAGCAGTTGTCGCATTATTTATTTCCTTAAAACAAGTACCGCTACTGGCATTCCAATAAAGACTTTGTCCATAGCCATTATCGTTTGGAT
>CAYYXX010000052.1:0-4649 GCA_964475905.1 uncultured Clostridium sp.
ATTATATCAAAAAATAGAGGATAATGTAATTACCCCCTAAAAATTTTTACGCCCTCTTTTAAATACATCTCAGCATTTTGTTCTGAACAACATTCAAATTTAATATTTTTACTTTTTAAATAAGGAACCATATCAATTATTTTCATCATAGGTCTTAATTCTATATTTTTTTCAAGCATAATCATCTCCTATTAGTACAGTCAAATTTGGTAAGTTTTAATATAAATATAATTACTTATTCTTTAAAATTAGTTCCTCTTTTCTTTAATCCAATCATATTTTTAAATAAACTCTTTATTTCATTTTGCAAATTTGTAGGAACATTTAATGGAACACCATCTACAGTATGTACATGATCTATATACTTTTCTAATGTAGGAAAAGCATTTTGAAGAAGTATCGCTACATTTTCATCTGCTATTTTTCTAATTATAATTGTATTACAAAATCCATATTGTTCTATTTTCTTATCAATTATCTTTTTATATTTATCTACTTTAGAACTTATTAGTATAAACCATAAAATATCTTTATCTTTAATAGTAAAATTAGTTGGGCTTTTTTTACCTTTTTCATGATTTTGCATTAAACTATCATCATCTGCTACATCAAAATATTCATCTTTTAATAATATAAATAACCAGTTTCTATTTTCATATGCACCATCTCCATATATAATATATCACAAAATAAAAGAAAACTCCATCATATGATGAAGTTACTCTACATTTTCAACCTGAATCATTTATTACATAATATATAAAATCTATAGTATTTTATATATTTTACTTTCTATTCCCATT
This sequence comes from uncultured Clostridium sp., assembly GCA_964475905.1. Classification (GTDB taxonomy): domain Bacteria; phylum Bacillota_I; class Bacilli_A; order RF39; family UBA660; genus CAG-302. Next base: position 804 of record CAYYXX010000052.1, read on the forward strand.
TTTAATTGAAGCTTGTGCTGCTGCAAGACGAGCAATTGGAACTCTATACGGTGAACAAGACACATAATCAAGACCTATATTATGGCAAAATTCTACTGATGATGGTTCTCCTCCATGTTCGCCACATATTCCAAGTTTAATATTTGGTCTTGTTTTTCTTCCTTTTTCTACTGCCATTTTAACAAGACTACCAACACCAATTTGATCTAATTTAGCAAATGGATCTATTTCATAAATCTTATTTTGATAATATGAATCTAAGAATTTACCAGCATCATCTCTTGAGAATCCAAAAGTCATCTGTGTTAAATCATTTGTTCCAAATGAGAAGAATTCTGCCTCTTTAGCAATCTCATCAGCAGTTAATGCTGCTCTTGGTATTTCAATCATTGTACCAATATGATATTCCATATCAGAATTTTTCTCTTTTTTTACTAGTTCTGCTACTTCAATTACAATATCTTTTACAAATTTTAATTCTTTCTCTTCTCCTACTAAAGGTATCATAATTTCAGGAACAATATTATATCCCTCTTCTTTATTAACTTCAATAGCAGCCTCCATCAAAGCTCTTGTTTGCATTTTTGCTATCTCAGGATAAGTAACAGCAAGTCTACAACCTCTATGTCCCATCATAGGATTAAATTCATGAAGTTCTGCTATTTTATTTTTTAAGTGTTCTACTGTAACATTCATATCTTTAGCTAGTGCTATAATATCTTCTTCTAAAGTTGGTAAGAATTCATGAAGTGGTGGATCTAGATATCTAACAGTCATAGGTAATTCTTTTAATTCTTTATACATAGCTTTAAAATCACTCTTTTGAAATGGTATTAATTCATTTAGAGCTTTTTCTCTAGCTTCTACTGTTTCTGCTAATATCATTTTTCTTATTTTAGGTATTCTATCTTCTTCAAAGAACATATGCTCTGTCCTACAAAGTCCAATACCTTCTGCTCCTAATTCAACAGCTTTCTTTGTATCTCTAGGATTATCTGCATTAGTTCTTACTTTTAGAGTTCTATATTTATCAGCCCAATTCATTATTCTACCAAAGTCTCCATCAACAGTAGCTTCCTTAGTAGGGATATCTTCAGCATATATTTTACCAGTATTTCCATCTAATGATATATAATCCCCTTCATGGAAAGTTTTTCCACCTAAAGTAAACTCTTTAGCTTCCTCATTAATATTAATAGCTCCGCAACCTGCTACACAACAAGTTCCCATTCCACGAGCTACTACTGCAGCATGTGATGTTCTTCCACCTCTTACTGTTAAGATACCTTGTGATGCTACCATTCCCTCAATATCTTCTGGAGTTGTTTCTAATCTTACTAAGATAACTCTTTCTCCTTTTCCACCTTTACCAAGTGCTTTAGCATCTTCGGCAGTAAACACTACCTTTCCTGCAGCTGCACCAGGACTAGCAGGCAATCCCTCACCTATTGATACAGCCTCTTTTAACTTATCAGGATCAAAAGTTGGATGAAGTAATTGATCCAAGCTTTTTGCATCAATTCTAAGTACTGCTTCTTTTTCATCTATCATACCCTCATCTACTAAATCACAAGCAATCTTAATAGCAGCATGAGCTGTTCTCTTTCCACTTCTTGTTTGTAGGAAATATAATTTACCCTCTTCTATCGTAAACTCCATATCTTGCATATCTTTATAATGATTTTCTAATTTTTGAGCAAGAGTCATAAATTCTTTATAACATTCTGGTAAATCTTCTTCTAATTTAGTAATTGGCTCTGGAGTTCTTATACCCGCTACTACATCTTCTCCTTGAGCATTAATTAAATATTCTCCATAAATACCTTTCTTTCCCGTAGCAGGATCCCTTGTAAAGGCCACACCAGTCCCAGAAGTATTACCCATATTTCCAAATACCATTGATTGAACATTAACCGCGGTTCCCCATGAACTTGGTATATCATTCATTCTTCTATATACTATAGCTCTAGGATTATCCCATGATCTAAATACTGCTTTTACAGCTCCTAATAACTGTTCTTTAGGATCTTGTGGAAACTCTTCTCCATTCATATGATCACTATATACTTTTTTAAATCTATTTACTAATTCTTTTAAGTCATCTACCGTAAGTTCTGTATCATAGTGAACTTTTCTTTCTTCTTTTAATTCATCAATAATCTTCTCAAAGAATGATTTATTTACTTCCATAACTACATCTGAATACATTTGAATAAATCTTCTATAAGAGTCATAAGCAAATCTTGGATTATTTGTTTTTTTAGCAAATCCCTCTACTGCTATATCATTAAGTCCTAAATTAAGTATAGTATCCATCATACCAGGCATACTTGCTCTAGCTCCACTTCTTACTGATACTAGTAGAGGATTCTCCGTATCACCAAATTTCTTTCCTTGTAATTTTTCTAATTCTTCTAATGCAGTAAAGATTTGAGCCTCTATTTCTTTAGATATTTCTTTACCATTATCATAATAACTAGTACAAGCTTCTGTAGAAATAGTAAATCCCTGTGGTATTGGTAATCCTAAATTAGTCATTTCTGCTAAATTAGCCCCTTTACCTCCTAGTAAGTTTTTCATATCTTTGTTACCTTCTTTGAAGGCATATACATATTTTATCATCTCTTTCACCTCACTATCATATAATATCAAAATCAAAGTAAAAAGGCAATATTAGTGCCATTTCTTTACTTTTTTTTTACACTTTTTATTCAGCTTGAGCCTAAAGTCTCTCGCTGTTATTCAAAGCCAATTATTTGTCTTTGAATAATGTATCTACATACCTATCATATATAAGCTATTTATATATAAAAAGAGACTACAATATATGTAGACTCTATATAATTATCTCTTACTAAATTGTGGAGCTCTTCTTGCACCCTTAAGACCATATTTCTTTCTTTCTTTAGCTCTTGGATCCCTAGTTACAAATCCTTTAGCCTTAAGAACTTTTCTATATGAATCTTCATTTGCTTCATTTCCTTCATCATAAACTAGTAACGCCCTTGTAATACCAAGTCTAATAGCACCAGTTTGTCCAGAAAAACCACCACCACTAACACTAGCATCAACATCAAAAGTAGTTTCATTCTTTGTTACTACTAGTGGTTGTTTTAAATCTGTAACTAATACTTCATAAGGCATATATTCATGAACATCTCTACCATTTACAGTAATTTTACCAGTTCCCGGAGTTAATGTAACTTTAGCTACAGAACCTTTCCTTCTACCTGTTCCATAAAAACTTCTTTTTTCTTTAGCCATTATTTGTTACCTCCCATTTCTAATACTTTAGGTTGCTGTGCAGTATGTGGATGCTCTTCTCCTGCATACACAAATAATTTCTTATACATTTGTCTTCCAAGTCTATTATGTGGAAGCATACCCTTTACTGCTCTTTCTACCATCTCTACTGGATATTTTTCTTTCATCTCTTTAGCAGTTCTTTCTCTTAGACCACCAACATACCTAGAGTGATCATAATAAATTTTATCCTCTAATTTGTTACCAGTCAAAGCTACTTTATCAGCATTAACAATGATAACATAATCTCCGCAGTCAACATGAGGAGTGTATGTTACTTTATGTTTTCCTCTTAATATACTAGCAGTCTTACTAGCTAATCTTCCTAGAGGAATATCTTTAGCATCAATAACATACCAAGTTCTATTAACTGTTTCTTTACTTTGCATAAATGTGCTTTTCATTTCTATTTTCTCCTTCTTATTTTTAAAAGTTATTGTTAAGTATCAGGTGTTCCCAATACCTAATACTCTCCAACAAAATGTACCGATTATGATTTTACTATCATTTTATGATTTTGTCAATAATTTATAAGTTTTTTGT
>CAYYXX010000053.1:0-4569 GCA_964475905.1 uncultured Clostridium sp.
ATCCTGAATTTATACAAGCCTCTTTTGCTTTGTTTAAAACTTTTAAAAAATTTCTTCAATCTCTATATTCTAAAACTTTTGAAAGTTCTCTAGCAAGCCAATACTCATTACCATACTCATCAATATGTTTGATATTTTCAAATAGTGTTTCATTATACTTAATTATCTTATTCATTGTTACCTCCATTTCTATTAATTAAATTCCTCTTTATATCTCCACTATATCAAATCTATAACACTAAATACTCCATATACTATATATTATCACATCTTTTACCTTTTTTACTATTAATATAACAAAATTTACAAAACAAAAAAAGAACTTAATATTATAAGTCCTTAATACTAATAGTCTTCTTAGTTTCAATCTCTCTCTTTTTAGGAGCACTAACTATTAAAATACCATTCTTAAAACTAGCATCAACCTCTTCTTCATCAATATCACCTAGATAAAAACTTCTAGATACCTTACTATAACTCTTTCTTTCACGATGAAGATATTTCTTATTCTCCTCTTCTTCCTCTTCCTTTTCAAAAGTAATAGATAAAGTACCCTTATCTATAGAGATACTAATATCATCTTTAGAATATCCCGGAGCTTCCATTTCTACTACTAGCTTATTATCTTTCTCATAGATATCACTCTTAATATTATCATCTCCTTTGAAAAAACTATCATCAAAAAACAATCTACTTGGCAACATAACAATCACTTTCCTTTCTTTATTTATTTGCCATTATATCACACATAAGATTAGATAACTCAGTAGGATTATCAATAGGAAGACCCTCAATTAACCTAGCTTCATAATAAATAACCTTTGTGTATTTCTCAAACTCTTCTTTATCACTTTCATATAACTCTTTTAATTTATCCGCTATCTTATGATCAACATTAATTTCTAATACTTCACTAGCCTTAATCTTCTCATCACCCGGCATAGCATTAATAACTTTCTCCATAGAAGTAGATACACTACCAGTAGTAGTTAAACATACAGGATGACTTTTCAATTTATTAGTAAACTTTACTTCCCCAACAGCAGAATCCAATATATTCTTCATATCATCAAGCATAGTCTTATTACTATCATTTTCTTTCTTAATACTTTCTTTTTCCTCTTCAGTAGATAAATCAGTAGCCTCATTAGTAACATTAACAAAAGTCTTACCATTATACTCATTAATAGCCATTATAGCAAATTCATCAACATAATCAGTTAAATATAATATCTCATACTTATCTTTGATAGCCTCTACTTGAGGTAACATATCAATCTTATCCACTGTCTCTCCCGGACAATAATAAATATTCTTATCATCATCTTTTAACTTACTAACATATTCCTCTAAAGTAATAAGCCTCTTCTCTTTAGAAGAATAAAACATAACCAAATCCATAAGTTTATCTTTATTCATACCATAATCATTATAAATACCAAACTTAATACCAGTACCAAACACCTTATAAAATTCAATATACTTATCCCTATCATTCTTCAATAAATCTAATAATTCTTTCTTAATCTTACTTTCAATACTCTTAGCAATCAACCTAATATTCTTATCATCTTGAAGAGTCTCTCTAGATATATTAAGAGGAATATCAACAGTATCAATAACACCCCTTACAAAACCAAAATAATCAGGAAGTAAATCACTACACTTATCCATAATAAGTACACCATTAGTATATAATTGAAGACCCTTTTCATATTCCTTACTATAATAATCATAAGGAGCATGACTAGGAATATATAATAAAGCCGTATAATTAACATTACCCTCAATATTAAAATGTATTACCTTAAGAGGTTCTTGATAATCAAAGAACTTATCACTATAAAAATTATTATATTCCTCATTCTTTATATCTTTCTTATTCCTCTTCCATAAAGGAATCCTACTATTAACAGAAACAACTTCCTTATAAGTCTCATACTCATCACTATCATCTTTTTTCCTACTATTCTCTACTTCCATTTTAATAGGATAACTAATATAATCAGAATATTTCTTAATAATAGATCTCAACTTATACTCAGATAATAACTCACTATAATTATAATCATCACTATCCTCTTTCAAATGAAGAGTAATAACAGTACCATTATCTTTCTTATCAGAAGAAGATAAAGTATAACCATCAACCCCAGTACTCTCCCAAATAGAAGCCTTATCATCCTTATAAGATTTAGACTCTACAGTAACCTTATCACTAACCATAAAAGCCGAATAAAAACCTACTCCAAACTGACCAATAATATTAACATCATTATCATCTTTATTCTCTTCCTTAAACCTAAGAGAACCAGATTCTGCTATTACACCAAGATTATTCTCAAGTTCTTCCTCAGTCATACCAGTACCATTATCCGTAATAGTAATAGTCCTCTTATCCTTATTATAATCAACCCTAATAAATAAATCATCCTTATTTACCTTAATATCCTTATTAGTAAGAGATAAATAATATAATTTATCAATAGCATCACTAGCATTAGAAATAAGTTCTCTTAAAAATATCTCCTTATTAGTATAAATACTATTAATCATTAGATCAAGTATCCTCTTACTCTCTGTCTTAAATTGTCTTTTTTTCATTCTCATCTCTCCTTTGTATTTACAACTATAATTATATCACTATTTTAGCAATTGTCAATAGAGATTGCTAATTTTTTTCTAAAATTAAAAGATTCAAAGAATCTTTGGCTCAACATTTTCTGGTGGGGAGTAAAATTTATATAAACCTTTATTAAATAAGGTTAAAACAGGTATTTTTAATGTTTGATTTTAAATACCTGTTTTTTACTGCTAATAACACATAACTTTTGATATTTTTATAAATCACATATTTCGTAATTTTAGAAAAAAATGAAAACAATCTTTTTTACTAATTTTCAATTTTTTATAGATAAATATTTACACTATTTTCTTCTTCTTTTTCACTCAATACTTTAACTATAATATCTTTCACATCCTCTGCATATTCTACCATATTAGAATCTGGTTCATCACTAATACTCGAACATAGATGATTATACACTTTATATTCATAACCACCATTATTTTTAAGGTACTCTATAACTGCATCTAGTTTATACATTAACTCATCTTTATTTATCATTTTCTTTTACCTCTACCGCTTATAGTTCCATTAAGTATATATAATAATCTTAATCTAAAAAATGTAAAATTTCTATAACCATAACCATTTCTCTTAATCACCTTTATTTTGTTATTTAATCCTTCTGTATATCCATTTGAATATCTTTTATCAATAAATGAATTAACAATATATTCTAACCAATTGTTTATTGTTTTACTTGCCTCTATAAACTCTGGTATATTACTTTCTTTACACAAATCTATCCAAGCTAGTAATTGCCCTTTTGCATTTTCATAAGTACCATGTTTAATAATATCTAAAAATAGTTCTTTTAATTGATAACCCCTATCTATTTCATCACTTATCGCAAGTATTTCATTTAATATCTCTATAGGTAATCTTCTTATCAGCCTACCATTAACATACCTTCCTGTATAAACATACCAATCTATATCATTATAATATTTTCTAAGTAATGATACATTCTTTTTATTCTTAAGTAATCTATACTCTTTAGAATTATATCCATATTCTTTTTGAGTTCTAATTCTTATATCATCAAGTGCATCCATCACATATCTCACATAATGAAATCTATCTACTACAAACTTTGCTTTTGGAAACATTGCCTTAGTTACTAATAAATATGGTTCATACATATCACTAATAACAATCCTAACATTATTTCTATTTTCTACTCTTGTAAAATAACTTAATAAATAATCTTTTTTTCTACTTGGTAAAACATCTAATACTCTTTTCCTTATTGGATCATTTATTATAAGTGCATACTTTCCTTCTTTAGTATCTGCTTTAAATTCATCTATTGATATTACTTCTGGAAGAGTTTTTAAATACTCTGGATATCCATTCATTGCTTCCTCTAATTCTCTTCTTACAGTTGAACATGATACATTATTTTCTTTTGCTATACTACTAAGAGAATAATTATAAACTAATAAGTCCTTTCTTATTTTCATTTTTAATTCATTTGATATACTACTATTATAAGGATTAATGTTAAGTGGTTCAACAAACTTCTTTCCACAATTATGGCATACAAATCTTCTCTTTATAACATAAAGTTCACTTTTAATTTCAACAACTTTTAAATGTCTTATCTTAACTGGTTTTAATGTGTCATTAACACTTGATGTAAATCTATCACAATTAGGACATTTATATTTTCTTTTCTTTGATTTAAGTGTCACTATATTTACTTGTTCTCCTTTTTTACTTTCTCTACCTATTGATATAACATCAATATCTTTGTCTTTAATATTTAATAATTCTTTTACTTCTTTCATTTTTAAAACCTTTCTGACTAAACAATTATCAAATATAACACTTACTGTATTAATAGATTAAAAAATTTGAACTATATATTTTTATTACATTTTTTCACGGGCGTAAAAATTTTTAGGGGGTATTAGCATATTGCTAATATTCTTTTTCTTACT
>CAYYXX010000054.1:0-4340 GCA_964475905.1 uncultured Clostridium sp.
ATATTATAAATACTAACTTAATATATTTCATAATTACCTACTTCCTTTTAACATTATACCATATATAAAAAAAAGAAAAAAGAGCTTAAATAACTCTTTCAGAATAAAATTACAATTACTAATACCTTTATACATTTATAGACTTTTACTCACAAATTTTACTTTTTTCTCTTCTAATCTCAGTGCTTTTTCAGTGTTTTTTCAGTGCTTTTCAGTGTTTTTTTTCAGTACTTTTTAATATCCAAACTGATTTAATATCACTTCCAATATTTACAATTATATCTTCTCTTCTCATTTTATAAATATTTTTTTAAATTTTCAACAGAAGTTTCTCCTAATAAAGTAAAATCTTCTGCTATTTTATGAACTTCTTTATCAAGATTCTTATTATTTAATATTCTTCTTCCCTCTATTATTCCCATATTAGTACCCTTAATTAATAATTCTACTATTTTAGAATCATCATCTTCTTTCATAGTTTTCATCTCTATACTCCAGTATGTCATCATCTTCTCAATAGTATTAGTTTCATGTGGAGTACCATCTTTATCATATTTAGGATATACTTTACTAATTCTATTACATATCTTTTTATATTTATCTAATTGTTCTTCTAAAACATCTTTTAACTTTTTATCTTCTATTTTATCTAAAATATAACTTATAGAATTAACCCCCATATTACTACCCTTATTTAATTCATCTAGTGCATTAATATCTTCTTTCATCATATCCCTCCAACAATATTATGCACATTAAATAAGCTTTTTATACAAAAATGTATCTTAAAACAAAAAAAGATTAGATATATATCCTATCTTTTTTTGTTTTATTTACAACATAATATTTTTCTACTAATACTACTTTTTTACACTTTAAACTCTCTTTAGTATTAATTATTCTTTGATTAGTTGATCCCCTAAACGCACAATCTAAGCTCTTCTTTTCTAATATAAAAGGACCATCTACTAATACATCTATTAACTTTAAAAACTCAAGTATTTTAGGATTATCCAAAGATAATTTTAACAATACTTCATAAGTAAAACCAGTATAACACCAAATACTCATCTTCTTACTTTTAATATATTTAGCTATTTCAATACACTCATCCACTTGATAGAAAGGATCTCCTCCAGAAAAAGTAATACCATCTTGTCCATCTAGATCATCAATTTGTTTCTTTACTTCCTCTATATCTAATATAAAACCATCAGTAAAAGAATGCGTTTGAGGATTTTGACATCCGGGACATTTATGTAGACAACCTTGAGTCCAGAGAACTGTTCTTATACCCTCACCATCAACGATACTATCAGGCATAAGAACAGGACTAGCTAATCTTATTTTCATTACTTCTTATCTATTAAGCCCTCAGTACCGTGCTTTACTCTATCTCTTTCTTCTGCTCTCTTACCATTATTAAATCTGTCTACTGTACCAACTAAATAACCAGTAATTCTTCTAATCCTCTCAAAACCAACACCCTCACCAACTAATTTTTCCTTTGTTTCTTCTTTCATTTTCTTATACCTCCTTAACAATTACAACTATTCTTATATTCATTTACTCTTTCAATAGGAACACCCTCATAAGCATGTCTTCCACATCCAGGACAAACATCTCCTATTACACCAACATAACCACATACCGGATCCCTATCTACCGGATGGTTAATAGCGGCATATCCCATATCATTCTCATACATTAATCTTATTATCTTTTCAAATGCTTCCACATTAGTAGTAGTATCCCCATCTAACTCAATATAACTAATATGTCCAGCATTAGTATATTTATGATATGGACCCTCTTTCTTTATTTTACTAACTATAGAAATATTATAATATACCGGTACATGGAATGAATTAGTATAATACTCTTTATCAGTAACACCTCTTATCTTACCATATACAGCCTTATCAATATTAATAAATCTTCCCGATAACCCCTCAGCTGGAGTAGCCAGCAAAGTAAAATTAAGCTTATACTCTCTAGCATATTCATCACATTTATTACGCATAAATTCAACAATTTCAAGCCCTAATTTTTGAGCCTCTTCACTCTCACCATGATGTTTACCTATCAAAGCCTTAAGACACTCCGCAAGCCCAATAAAACCAATAGACAAAGTACCATGCTTTAGAACCTTTCTTAATCTATCATTAGGTTTTAACTTATCAGAATCCATCCATACACCTTGACCCAATAAGAAAGGAAAATTATAAAGTCTCTTATTACATTGTATTTCAAATCTTTCAAGTAACTGTTCTTTAACTAAATCCATTAATTCCTCTAATTCCTCATAAAAACCTTTCATATCAGTTTTATCATTTCTTACTATACCATGCTTAATACCAAGTCTAGGTAAATTAATTGAAGTAAAAGATAAATTACCACGACCAGGAGTAACAGCTTTATCCTCATCAATAACATTACCAATTACCCTAGTTCTACATCCCATATAACCAACCTCAGTATTATAATCCCCTTTATAATAAGGTTTATTAAAAGAAGAATCCATAAAAGAGAAATTAGGAAATAATCTTTTCGAAGATACTTTACAAGCTAATTTAAACAAATCATAATTAGGATCAGTAACCTCATAATTAACACCCTTTTTAAGTTTAAATATAGATATTGGAAATATTGGTGTTTCATTCTTACCAAGACCAGCATCTACTGATAACAAAAAGTTCTTAACAACCATTCTTCCCTCAGGAGAAGTATCAGTACCAAAATTAATACTAGAAAACGGTACTTGAGCTCCCGCTCTAGAGTGCATAGTATTCAAATTATGTACAAAAGCCTCCATAGCTTGATAAGTCTGCCTATCAGTCTTCTTATAAGCAGTAGTATACGCCTTATCAAATATTCTCTTAACCTCACTACTATCCTTATATATAGATTCAAATATACTAATATCCAAATCAATACTAGATAATTTATCAATCTCTTTCTCTACCTTATCCATATTAACAAAACTAATAAAATCAGTAAAATCTAAAAGCTCATATATAGCCTGCTTATACATCTTCTTAAAAGTTTTTAAAACCCCCGGAGCCAAATAATAATCAAACGCTGGTATAGATTGTCCACCATGTTGATCATTCTGATTAGACTGAATAGCAATAGCCGCTAACGCAGAATAACTCATAATATCCTTAGGTTCCCTTAAATGACCATGTCCAGTAGAAAACCCACCCTTAAATAATTTATTCAAATCAATCTGCATACAAGTAGTAGTACCCATAGCCTCAAAATCCATATCATGTATATGAATATCACCATTATCATGAGCTTCAGCAAACTTCTTCTTCATCAAATAAGTCTCAGTAAAAACTCTAGATATCGTACTACCAAACTGAAGCATAGTCCCCATAGCAGAATTACCATCTATATTAGCATTCTCTCTCTTACTATCCTCTTCATTAGCACTCTTAAGCCCAAGCCCCTCTATACTCTTTTGTAATTTAGCTTGAATCTTATCATCTCTAAAAGCAATCCTAGCAGCAGTTCTTCTCTGCCTATATTCAGAAAAAGACTCATACACATCCATATAATCATACTTCTTTAAATTATCCTCAATTAAATCTTGTACCTCTTCTATCTTAATCTTACCAACAGGCAAATACTCCTTAACTATCTTCTTAATAACAGCCTGATATACTTTCTGAATATCTTTCTCACTATACTTCTTCTCATCCTCAACCAAAATACTATCAAAGCCTTTCTTAATAGCAAGAGCCACCTTAGTACCATCAAACTCTACTTTCTTACCATTTCTCTTAACAACCTCAATAGTCTCTAATTTCTCTTCTGTCTCAATCATAACTTCCTCCTACCTTACAAGCATAATTATATATTAGTAATTTATCTTTGTCAATACATTTTTGTTTGCTTTTTAATTTTTCTCAATTTTTCACTTTTCCCAAATCTAAATATTTATAAAATCCCCCTTTTCCCCAAAAACACCATCTGTATATTAAAACCCCCACTCCCTTATAAAATAAAGGAAAACCCCCAGTTTTCCTAATTATAAACTTTGTAAATTATTTAATTTTTTTCTTATTTTATAAATACCCCTGTTTCCTAAAACTCAATTTTTTCCAAATTTTCCCCAACCAAAACAATTCAGGTGTTCGCCTTTTCAAATAAAAAAAGATCCCTACTAAGTAAGAACCCATTATACAACATTGGTACCAGTCAAGGGACTTGAACCCTCACACTATCACTAGTAGTAGATTTTGAGTCTACCGCGTCTACCATTCCGCCAGACTGGCATTACTCCTAAATTATATAATAATTTTATTATTTTGTAAATAGTTTTATTCAAAAAT
>CAYYXX010000055.1:0-4262 GCA_964475905.1 uncultured Clostridium sp.
AATGTTAAAAGGAAGTAGGTAATTATGAAATATATTAAGTTAGTATTTATAATATTATTATTAAGTGGATGTAGTATACATAAAGAAAATAAAGAATTAGATATTGATATAGAAAATATTATTGAAGAAAAGGAAGAATATATGGATGATAATCCTATAAAATTAGGAATATTTCCTGCGAATGGTAATTATCATGGTAAAGAAGTGATTATAGATGAGTATTATGCTCCTTTTAATAGCGGAGAAGATATTGGTTCATTTGAAGTGTTTTTAACTGGAGATACTACAGTAGATGGGAATAATTTTAAAGATACGTGGAATAAGTATTATAATAATTATTTAGATATAGATAAATATAAGGTAGGGTTTAATATTACTTATACTTTGAAAGATGGTGAAGAAGATGGGAGTAATTTTTTAGAGCCAGATAATTATAGATATGGGGATTATTTTTATGTATATTTATATGATGATGTTAATGCTCCTGATGGCTTTTATAGCCATCTAGAAGAGATGGAAGATAATACTATATTGTCTTCTATAAAGATATATGCTACTGATAATATTTCTGATATTGAATATATAACGTTAACAGCTTTTACTTATGATGAAGATGATATGGATGAAAATAATAATTATAGGGGAATTTCTAAATATCAAATTAAAATAAAGAGAAAATAAGGAGTAATATATGGATCAAAATAAAATAGGTAATTTAATAAAAGAACTTAGAAAGAAAAATAATTTAACTCAAGAAAAATTTGCTGAAAGATATGGTGTTACTTATCAGGCTGTAAGTAAATGGGAAAATGGAAAGAATATTCCGGATATATCTTTATTAAAGCAAATATGTGATGATTATAATATAAATATTAATGAATTATTAAATGGAGAAGTAGGGAAAAAAAAGATGAAGAAGAAATATATAATTATACTTTTATTTATTCTTTTTATATTTAGTATTTGTATGCTTGTTATTTTTAGTAAGAGAGATAATGATAGTTTTGAATTTAAAACATTAACTAGTAGTTGTAGTAATTTTAATATATCTGGTAATATATCATATAATACTAAGAAATCCGCTATTTACATTTCTAATATAAATTATTGTGGTGGAGATGATAGTACTAGGTATGATGAGATTGAATGTATTTTATATGAAGAAGTAAAGGAAAAGAAAATAGAGATTAGTTCATATACTTATGAGAAAGAAGAAAAAATAACTTTAGAAGATTTTTTAAAGAATGTAACTTTTGTTATAGATAATTATAATAAAGTTTGTAGGGATTACTCAAATAATACTTTGAATTTAGTTATTAAGGCTAAAGTAGATAATAAAACTGTAAATTATGAAATTCCTCTATCTATAAATGATAGTTGCTAGTAATATAAATAATGTATATTAGTTAATTAGAATTAGAACAATACTAGTATAGTTATAGAGTTTAATTCAACCTAAGGTTTAGTTAATTCAACTATATTTATATAGTCAAAAAGATAATAGTATAGTATATTTATTATGAGGTGAGAAGTATGAATAAAAAAATATTAATGATAATAATTGGGGTAATGGTTATAGTACTATTATTAGTAGGAGGTTATATATATTATACAAAGAATAGTAATGTAGATAGTAGGAAATTTAGTGAGGAATATCAAACTGTTACAGAAGATAATGTTTTTGTATATAGAACTATTGATGAAATAGTTAATATTTTAAATCATGGTACTGGGGTAGTATATTTAGGTTTTCCTGAGTGTCCATGGTGTAAGGCTTATGTACCGTATATAAATGAAGTAGCTAAAGATAATGATTGTGAAAAAGTATATTATTATAATATTTATAATGATCGTAATGAAAATAATGATAATTATAAAAAATTAGTAGAGATATTAAAAGATTATTTAAAGTTTGATGATGAGGGAAATAAAAGAATATATGTACCTGCTGTTATAGCGGTAAAAGAGGGTAAAATATTATCTTTTGATGATGAGACTGCTTGGGATACAAAGGGTTATAAGACTCCTGAAGAGTATTGGAAGAATGAAGATTTAGAGGGTTTAAAGACAAGATTATCTAAAATGTTTGAAGATACTAAGACTAATTTATGTACTAGTGATTGTAATAAATAAAACAAGTATATTTGATGTCTTCTAATTAGGGTTTACATCAGTTATACTTGTTTTTTCTTATCCTAAGGCTACATCTAATATCATCATAATAGAAAAGCCAATTAAAGTAAATATAGCCATTAATTCTTTTTTTTTGTTTGTTTGTGATTCAGGTATTAATTCTTCTACGACTACATAGATCATAGCTCCTGCGGCAAAAGCTAATAGAAAGGGAAGAAGTATTCTTACTTTTAATACTAATAAAGCTCCTATTACACCTGATAGTGGTTCTACAATACCGCTTAATTGTCCAAAGAAGAAAGCTTTTTTTCTACTTAATCCCTCTCTTCGTAAAGGAATACTAACGGCACTTCCCTCAGGAAAGTTTTGAATACCTATTCCAAGTGCTATCATAATAGCGGAAGATAAAGTAGCCCCTTCTATACCATAAGCAATACCACCAAAAGCCACCCCAACGGCAAGGCCTTCTGGTATATTGTGAAGTGTGATAGATAGAATTAACATAATACATCTTTTTATTTTATTATTAGAACAATTATTATTAGATATTTTTTTATCAATATGAATAAAGAGTTTATCAAAGATAAAAAGAAGTAATCCACCTAATAGGAATCCACTAGTGGCTACTAGCCAAGGAGTAAGGTTAAGAGTTTCAGACATTTTTATAGAGGGCTCTAATAGTGAAAAGAAAGAAGCTGCTATCATAATACCACCAGCAAAGCCTAACATAGCATCCATAATATTTTTTTTAACTTTTTTAAAGAGGAAGACAATACTTGCTCCAAGTAAAGTTATACTATAAGTAAATAATGTTGCTAAAAATGCAAGTAGAATAGGATTTTGTTTGCTTAGAAAATCTAACATTATATAATCAACTCCATACTAGTATTTTATGGTTATAATTAAATATAGTATGGGCTATAATTTATTTAGTTAATAT
Source organism: uncultured Clostridium sp. (assembly GCA_964475905.1). Lineage (GTDB taxonomy): Bacteria > Bacillota_I > Bacilli_A > RF39 > UBA660 > CAG-302. The sequence continues at coordinate 3,074 of CAYYXX010000055.1, forward strand.
TAACTGCATATATTATTAGTGAAAACTTAGTGAACTCCTATTGACTTTCAGTATAAAATATAGTATATTATTTTTGCATTTGAAAGAATGCAAGTAAAATGCAAATGTTTCTCGCTTACGGGTGGTGCGAGTAATAAATGATCCCGATAGAAAATATATGAGAACTCTGTTAATATAATTGAGTTCTCTTTTAATTTATAATTGAATTATGAATAGGAGTTGATAACATGAAAGTAGAAACTGGTTATTTATACCATATTAAAGATGAATTTTTTGATATAGTTAATGATAATCTTATGGTAAATCATGAGAGAGGTAAAAAGCGTCCTACTTATTTTACTATTAAAGATAATGATATTCTTTGGTTTATTCCACTTAGTAGTAAAATAGATAAATATCAAAAAAATGATAAGAAAATAGAAAAATATGGATTATGTAATTTTACTACGAAATAATTTTACAACATTAGAAAAATATATTGATCATGTGCATGATGTTAATAGAGCGAGTCGCATACAAATTACGAACTTTGTTCTCTTTCTGCATATAATTATGTATAATTTTTTAATAAAATTCAATGTAGTATGGAAAAAAGCTTAAATAAAGTATAATTTTATTAGAAAGAAATTTTAATTTTAATATTTAGTGGATTATCAGCATTTGGTACTGTTGGAGCAGTTATAGTTTCTTTATGCGTATTATTTGATTCTAATATGATTATATACAAAATTAAAAGAGATTTATTTGAAAAAAAATTAATTAAAAATGAAATAACAGGAGGTATAGAAAATGGCAGAATTAACAGTTTTAGATCAAAAAATATCTTATTTTAAAATAAAAGACGAAGATTATATTTCAATTACTGATATGCTTAAATCTAAAGATGGAGATTTCTTTGTATCTGATTGGTTAAGAAATAGAAACACAATTGAATTTTTGGGTATTTGGGAAGAAATTCATAATCCTAATTTTAATTATGGCGAATTCGCCATAATTAAAAGCAGGGCAGGCTTAAATAGTTATAAAATTAGTGTTAAAGAATGGGTGGAGAAAACAAATGCAATTGGTATAATGTCAAAACCAGGGAGATATGGTGGAACTTATGCTCATAAAGATATTGCTTTTGAATTTGGTATGTGGATTAGTCCAAAGTTTAAATTATTACTTATTAAAGAATTTGAAAGATTAA
>CAYYXX010000056.1:0-4110 GCA_964475905.1 uncultured Clostridium sp.
AAAGACTTGAAAGGCTAAATAAAATTGCAATATCACAAATGCAAATACTTAATGATACAGACATAAAATATTTGAAAGTAGAAAATTAAATATGTGAGAATTATTATGAAATATATAGCATTATTAAGAGGAATAAATATAAGTGGTATCAGTATAAAATATAGTATATTATTATTGCATTTGAAAGAATGCAGTAACATGAAAATGTTAGTCGCTCCCGGATGGTGCGAAGTATAAATTATTCCGGACGAAAATATAAGAGAACTCTGTTAATGTAATAGAGTTCTCTTATTATATAAAAAGAGAAACTACGAAAGTAGTTTCTATATGTAAACAGTAATTAATCTTACTGTATTATTATTATATACATTTTTTCTTTTTATATACATTCTTTATTATAATAATTAAGAAAATAATAAAATATATAATTTCAGTAGTAAGTAAAATATAGGGATAATAACTATCTAGATAGTGATTAAAATTAGTATTATTTTTAAATAATATTATAGTACTTAGTATAATAATTAGAGTACTAAAAAGCTTAAATATGATACTTTTTCCTTTGTTAATATAACTATTAATAGCATTAATATTTAAAGATAAAAGAATAAATGCACTAAGAAACCATTGGAAAGATAAGAAGTTTTCTATTCTATCAATAAAGCCAAATATGGATATTCTTTTTAAAGTTATATAGGTAGGGTACTGATATATTTCTAATAGATTTTTACCAAGAACAGAACAAGTTACAAAAGAAATTAGAGATATCATAATAGTAGTAATTATATAAGTAATAATTAAATACTTATTAGTTTTATTATTGTTTTCAATATTATTTTTAGGAATAAGAAGTATTCCATTAGCGGGTACCATTAATATTAAAGTATAAATGAAACTACCAAATAATGGTTTTTTAATACCATAAGCAAGTATTGGTTTTAAATTACTAATTTCTATTTCAGGTATTAATCCAATAATACCTAGTATAAATAATGTAATTACTATTATTGTATATATAAAACTAATTTTAACAATAGTAGTAATTCCTTTATTAGAAGCATATAGACTAGTAAGACAAAAAATAATAATTACTAGAATAATAGGAGTATTAGTTAAATACTGAGAAATAATGAAATTACTAATATTAAATAGAATAGTAATAGCAATAATAAGATAAGATATAAGTAAGAATATATTAATAATAGAACCAAGTATTTTACCAAATATTAGTTTAGTTTTTTCATAGATGGGTTTATCTATTTCATAATTAAATAAATATAGTAAAATAAAAAAAGGAATAGTACCTAGAATAATACCTAGTAAGATACTAATATAAGCATTAATATTATTAAACTTAATAATAACATAGGGAGCTATACCTAATGCACAAGAAAATAAACTAAGAAAGAATAGACAAGATATATTTATATTATTAATTTTTACTCTCATATTTTACTCCTCCTAAAGTATTACCTTTTTCATATAATCTAATATTAGATTTAACTTCAATATCTATATTAGGGAAGATATCTATATACCAGTTATTACAATTATTTATAAAATATTTATAATCAGTAATATAATATAATCTTTGATATCCAAAGATATCTGTTTTATAGTTATCTCTAATATTATAAAAAGTTTTAGTAACTAGTTTTTCTAATTCTTTATTAAAATAATTATTAATATGTTGTATTTCATCTTTATCCTTAATATTACTACTAGCTTGAAAACCTTTTATCTTAGTATAACCATTTATTTCTAAAGAAACCTTATTATCTTTTAAATTAGCTATAGTTTTAGTTTTAATTCTATTAGGTTCAAATACAATATAACCATCTTTATATGGAAGATTAATAATTGTTTTTTTTAGTTTATTATTCATGAGACTAACTATTTTAGATTCTTCACTATTTAAGTAAGAAACTATTTTATTATCTTTAGTAATTAAAGAAGTACCGATCTTAGTATATGCTTTAGGATTAGAAGTTTCAATATTACTTTTATCTTCACCTATATTAATATCACCATATAATTCCATAGATGGGAGTATAATCTCTAGATGGGGATCTAAATACATATTAAGTAGTTCATTTAAAGTAACTTCATAAGTAATACCAAGAACTTCAGCTTGTGTATTTAAAGATTCTAAAATATTAGAAGAAGAAAAATTAGTAAGAAGAGTTTGAATAGTAACAGCTTCCATACTTTTATCTGTTTTGGCTACTATTATTTTAATTTCTGTTCTAATTTCTGGTTCACGAGAGAAGAATTCTAGTAATTCATCTAATTTATAATTAATTACATCTTCAGTAATAACAATAATTTCTATTTGGGCATTATATAGTTGTCTAGGGGATTCTAAGACAATATTTCTAAATGCTTCTTGAAGAGAAGAACTAGTATTTTTATATATAACAAAAGAAGAAGAATTAGCACTAGTGGCATCTTGTTGTTTAGATGGGTTAATTACTTCCGCTATTACATTAAAATTATTATCTTTATAGTCAATACTAACAGCAGTTGTAATAGCTAGATCATTTAATTCTCTATAATCATAACATCCACTAAGTAGTGGTAATAATAAAATTAGATATTTAATTTTCTTCATTATTTACCTCCCTTATAATATTATTAGTTAAATATTTATTTCTTTTATTTCTTTTAAGTAAAGGGAATTTAATAATACTATTTTTGATATCATCATTGATTGGAATAAAGGGCATAGTATAAGAATAGTTAAAAGAATATATACTGCATAAATTAATAGTAAATATAATAAATACTATAAATATTCCATATATACCAATAGTGGTACCACCTAGCATAAATAATATTCTATACCATTTAATGGCATTAGAAAGTTCTGGTTCTACTACTATTAGGGCACTAATAGCGGTAATTGCTACTATAATAATCATAATAGGGGATACAATACCGGCGTTAACCGCGGCTTCTCCTAGTATTAAGGCTCCTACTATAGATAGGGCTGAATTGGATACATTTGGTATTCTATAATCACTTTCTCTTAGTATTTCAAAGGAAATAAACATAAGGAGTGCTTCAAAGAATGCGGGAAAGGGTACAGTACTTCTTTGAGCAGCAAAACTAGTTAAGAATTCTAAGGGGAGCATTTCTTGGTTAAAAGTAGTAAGTGCTATATAGATACCGGGAGTAAGAATAGTAATAAAGAAAGCTAGATATCTTAAGATTCTAATTAGTGAATTATTTAAAAAGTTTGCATCTCGATCATCTTGCGACATAAAGAAATCATTAATATCTGCGGGTAAAATTAAGGCAAAGGGGCAGTTATCTATAATTATTACTGTTTTTCCTCTTAATAGAGAAGATACTACTTTATCTGGTCTTTCTGTAGTAATAATAGTAGGGAAAATACTTTTTGTTTCTTTATTAATTAAGTGTTTTAATGTTCCTGTATCTGTAACACTATCTATTTTAATATTATTTAATTTTTTTATTATTTCATCTTTTATATTAGTATTAGCAATATCTTCTATTAGGAGAATACTTATTTTATTCTTTGTATAATAACCTAATTCTATATCATAATTCCATAGTTTATTACTTCTAATTCTTCTTTTTATTAATCCCATATTGGTTTCAATATTTTCAGTAAAGGCATCCATAGGTCCACGAATAGTGGTTTCTGTCATTGGTTTTTCTATACTTCTAGATAGATTTCTTTTTACTTCTAGGGCTAATGAGTAATCATTCTCTATTAAGAGAATAACAAAACCGTTATTTAAGTATTTACATATATCTTTATAGTTATTTATTTCTTTTATTTTTATATTACTAATATTATTTTTTATTACTTCATATAATAGTTCTTTTTCATTATATATTTTATCTATATAATCTAAACTTCTATATATATAGTTTGACATTTTATCTTGATCAGTTAGTGTTTCGTTATATATTATATCTATTTTTATATTTTTTATATATTTTTCTCTATATATAATATATGAACTATTATTAGTATCTTCTTTTAATTTATTAATAATTTTATTATTCATATAACACCTCAGTATTATTATGTTTAAAATAGTTAATATTATAATTAGTAATTAAAAAATAGTATTGAAA
>CAYYXX010000057.1:0-4082 GCA_964475905.1 uncultured Clostridium sp.
TACCTAAATTCAGATACTACAGTAGAAGACTCTTCTACTGGTACAATAGATAATCCCTTTCAAATAGTAATATAACTATTATCTTGTGTAAAGATGATAGTTTTTTCTTTTAAAATACTTAAATATATATTATAATATATACAAGAGAGGTGTTAAAAATATGAAATTAAGTATAGGAGTAATATTTGGTGGTAATAGCCTAGAACATGAATTATCTATCTTAACAGCAGTTCAAGCTATGGATAATATTGATAAAGAAAGATATGAGGTAGTACCCATATATATTACTAAGAATTTAACTATTTACACTGGTGGAATGTTAAGATATATAGATAGTTATAAAGATTTTAAATTAATAGAAAGATATGCTACTAAAGTACATTTAGTTAATAAGAATGGTAAATTTATATTACAAAAAGCTAAAGGTATAAAAAGAGAATATAAAGAAATTCATTTAGCATTTCCTATGGTACATGGTAATAATACTGAAGATGGTAGTATTATTGGTTATCTAAAGACTCTTGGTATACCATTTGTAGGTAGTGATATTTATTCTTCTTGTATATGTCAAGATAAAGTATTTACTAAAGAAATATTAACCGCTAATGACTTACCAGTTATTAATTATGTACATTTTACTGATGATGATTATAAAGAAGATAAAGAAGAAATATTTAAGAAGATTGATAAATTATCTTATCCACTAATTATTAAGCCCACTAGATTAGGTAGTGGTATAGGTATTGAAATAGTAAATAGAAAAGAAGAATTAGAATCTTCTATTGAAAAAGTATGTAAATTAGATAATAATGTTTTAGTAGAAGAATATATTTCTGATAAGAGAGAATTTAATGTTGCTATTTTAAGAAGTAAAGGAAAACTTATTGATTCTATATCAGAAGAGATTATAAAAGATGGTTTTTGTAATTATTATGATAAATATCATAAAGATGATGATAATGATGATACATTTAAAAGAGTATATCCTGCTGATATAAGTAAAACTTTGAGTGAAGAGATAGGAAAAATAGCTAAGATGGCTTATAGTACTTTAGCCTTAAGTGGAGTAGCTAGAATTGATTATATTTATGATACTAAGAAGAAAAAAATATATATTAATGAAATTAATACTATTCCTAATTTCTTTTCTCATCATCTATTTGAAGATAAGAATATTGATTATAGAGAATTACTTGGTATTATGATTAAAGAAGCTATAGATAAGATTCATAAAGAATCTGATATGATTCACACTACTAATGATGAGTTATTTAAGAAAGTTACTAGTAAAGATATAAGGAATATGAAATAATGTTTGGATATATTAAAGGTATTATTACTAGTGTTGAATCAAATTATATAATTATAGAAAATAATGGTATAGGTTATCTAATATATGTTGCTAATCCATATAGCTATATAATTAATAACGAATATACTATATATATTTATACCAAAGTAGCAGAAGATGAATATTCTTTATATGGATTTAAGACTAAAGAAGAAAAAGAATTATTTTTAAAATTAATATCTGTAAAAGGACTAGGCCCAAAGATGGCTCTTCCTATGCTTGCTACTGGTTCCATTAGTATGATAGAAGAAGCTATAGAGACAGAAAATATTAATTATTTAAAGAAATTTCCTAAGATAGGAGATAAAGTAGCTAAGCAATTAATACTAGACTTAAAAGGAAAATTAAATGTCATTAATACAGGATTATTTAAAAGAGATGATCATAGTAATGAATTATTTGAGGCTTTGATAAGCCTTGGATATAAACAAGTAGATGTAAAAAAAGTTATTAATAAAGTAGATCCAACATTGGATTTAGAAAACCAAATAAAAGAAGCTTTAAAATTATTACTAAAATAAGCTTCTTTTTTGAATTGACATCTTTTAATATTTAAGTTAAAATATATAACAATTATTAAGGAGAATTATGAAGAGACTTATATTATTAATTTTACTATTTATTTTATTTATTCCTTTAGTATCCGCTGATAGTATAGATGATCTATATAAAGAATTAGATATATTAAATGCGTATAAAGATGTATATAATTACTTAGATGATGATGATATTAATATTATATTTAATGATAGTTTAGATATTAGTAATACTGTTAATTTACTAGAAGAAGATATTAATATAATAAATAAAGATATTAGTAAGAAAGAAGAAGAAATAACTTTATTAAAAGAGAATATAGATAATGCTTTAGTATTTAATCAAATATCTAAAGATGAAAATATATATTTAGAGTATATTTTTGATGCTAATTCTTATTCAGATATGATATATAGATATATGATAATGAAACAACTTACTGAGTATAATAATAGTTTAATTGATAAATTAAATAATGAAATTATAGAACTAAATAATAAGAAAGAAATAATTAATGATAAACTTAATAAGTTATATAGTAATAGAAATAAATATAGACATCTTGAAATGATATTAAAGAGTAGAGGCTATTTAACTAGTGATAGTATTAGTAGTAGTATTATAGAAGATATTAATAATTTAAAAGAAGAAATAGCTTTATATGAGAGTATAGGTTGTTCTAGATATATGGATCTATCTATTTGTTTAAATATTAAAGATGGTAATAATTTAATTTATCCCTTAGATAAAGGATGTGTTACTAAAGATTATAGTAGTAGACATAAAGGAATAGATTTAGCTTGTAATTTAGAGGGAACTAATGTATATAGTGCTTCATTAGGAGTAGTAGGTTTTATTACTTATAAAGCTACATATGGAGGTAATATTATATATATTTATCATATAATTGATGGTAAGAAGTATACTACTATATATGGACATTTACTTGAAGTAAAAGTAAAAGTAGGAGATATAGTAAATAGTAATACTGTAATAGGACTATTAGGAGGAGAATCTACTGCTTATATTAATGGAGGTTATGATAAAGGAACTAATGGGGCACATTTACACTATGCCGTAGTAGAGGGCTTCCATGTTAATGATTTTAATATTTATACATTAAATCCTAGATTATTTAATAATTATCCAAGTGTTTTAAATAACTATTTTTATAGATAAAATAAAATACCAGTTCTTCTGGTATTTTACTAAAATTTTCTATATAATCCAATAGCTTTCCCTAATATAGTAGCCTCTTTTAATATAATAGGTAACATATAATCATTCTCAGGTTGTAATCTAATATAATCATTTTCCTTAAAATATCTCTTAATAGTTACTTGATTTTCTTCATCCATAGCTATTACAATTTCCCCATTTTTAGCTGTTTTACATTTTTCTACTATTACAATATCATTATCAAGAATTCCAGCATTAATCATAGAGTCTCCTGATACTTTGATAGTAAATACTTCTTTTTTCTTAGGAAGAAGATAAGCAGGAAGACTAATAACTTCATTAGGTACTTCAATAGCTTCAATTGGATTACCCGCTGTTACCTTACCAAGTAGTGGTACAGTAACAACATCATCATTTTTATATTCGTATTCATTAGGTACTTGTAATTCCAATAAATGATTACTTGTTTTACCTCTTTTTAAGTATCCTTTTTCTATTAATTTCTTAACATGTACATGTGCTGTAGCAGGAGAACTTAAGCTAAAATTAGCAGATATTTCTCTAATTGATGGAGGATACTTTTTTTGTGCTGAATATTTTTTTATGTATTCAAGTATTTCTTTCTGTCTTTTAGTTAATTTCTTATCTTTTGTCATAACTAAACTCCTTTCATTTATAATATTAACACATTAAGTGTAAAATGTCAAACATTTATTCGTTAATTTTAACATTCATCATTGACACGAACATAAGTATGTGATAAGATAATAATGTAAGGGAGTGTGATAGATATGGAATTTATAAAAAACAATAAGGGGGTAATAATATTTTATTTATTATTAGTAATAATTACTTTAATAGCAGTCCAAAATAATAAAAGGAGTTTTAATATTAACGATAGTTATATTTCTTTTTATGAATCTAAATAAATTAAAAATTATATATTGAAATTATATTTAGTTTATGATATTATTAGTATGTAAATAATTGAAAGGAGATGCCCTGTATGAATAGT
>CAYYXX010000058.1:0-3615 GCA_964475905.1 uncultured Clostridium sp.
AATACTTTTGTAATTTGAAGTGAGGTTGTTTGTGATGTATTTTTTTAATATTATTAATTCTATTGGGGATGCTTATTTAGATTGGAAAAATATTTATAATATTATTGGGAAGATTTTAACTGTTATGTTATTTTATAAAACTATCTATTGGCTTATTGGTATTTTTTTTACTAGAAAGTTTAAGCCCGCTAAAAAGAAACATAAGTATGCTATTTTGATTGCTGCGAGAAATGAAGAGACTGTTATTGGTAATCTTCTTGATAGTATTGATAAACAGGATTATCCTAAAAAACTTCTTACTACTTTTGTAGTAGCGGATAATTGTACTGATAATACTGCTCAAATTGTTCGGGATAAGGGAGCTATTTGTTATGAGAGGTTTGATGATGAGCATAAAACTAAAGGGTTTGCTCTTCAATATCTTTTGGAGAGGATTGAAGAGGATTATGGCAGGATGAGTTTTGAGGGCTATTTTATTTTTGATGCAGATAATCTTCTTAATAGGAATTATATTTCAAAAATGAATGATGCTTTTGATTCGGGAGAGAAGATTATTACTTCTTATCGTAATACTAAGAATTTTGATGAGAATTGGATTGCTTCTACTTATGCTATTCATTGGATTAGATCTATTAGGTGTAATCATAGAGCTAGATCGGTACTTAGACTTGCTACGAATATTCAGGGAACTGGTTTTTTATTTACTAATGAAATTGTAAAAAATGGTTGGAAATATACTTCTCTTACTGAGGATAGGGCTTTGACAGCGGATGCTGTTGCTCAGGGATATCAGATTACTTATAATGATGAAGCTATGTTTTATGATGAGCAGCCTACTAATTTGAAAATTGCTTTAAGACAGAGACTTAGATGGTCTAAGGGTCATTTACTTGCTTTTTGTGAAAGTGGACCTTATTTATTTCTTAATATTTTCTTTGGTAAATTATTTTTGAAAACTAAGTGGAGAGATGATGAGAAGAAAAAGGATTATTCTATTAAGGGTATTTGTACTTGTTTTGTTGAATCTATTAGACATAGGTTTGCTTCTTATGATACTTTGATGCAGCTTACTCCTTTTTCGGTTTTTAATCTTGCTAGATGGCTTATTGTTATTGTTTTAATGGGTGGTTGTTACTTCTATAATTATGGTATTGTTGATTTTAATTTGTTTAGTGGTAGTACTTATTTGGCTAAGGCTTTTAATAGTTTATTTTCTATTAGAATTAGTTTATCTCCTAGTGTTAATGCTCTTTTTGTGGGTATTATTGCTTCTATATGGCTTAGATTGTTTTATAGAATTGGGATGTACTTTGAAAATATGTGGGTAGCGGTTTATATTTTTATTATTGAAAGAAAGAATATTAAGCATATTTCTTTTGGTAAAAAGGTTTTATATACTTTTACTTGGCCTATTTTTGATATTATTGGTAGGTATACTACTTATGCTGCTTTATTTACGAAAGTTACTTGGAAGCCTATTCCTCATGATAGTAAGGTTACTATTGATGATATTGATGGTTTGGGTATTAAAAAAAGTTCATAATTTGATGTGAACTTTTTTATATGGATTTATTGGCTTCTATTTTCTTGAAGTAGTTATATTTTAGGGTTAAATCATTCTTTCTTATTATATAGTTTACATAGTAATTTTTATCTTCTAATGAAAGGGGATCTATATTTTTTTTGTTTGTTACTTCTCCACCGTCTACATAAACATTTCCATCATACCATGAGTAATCACTAAAGAATACTATATTTTGATAGTTATTATTTAGGGCATCTTCTCCTATATAGTAGTTTGGATGATATTCTAAACCGAATAGGTTTAATAGGGTTGGTAGGATATTTAATTGGGATGTTACTGTTGTTATTTTTTTATTTGTTTCTTTATTGTCCCATATGAAGAATGGTGTTTTGTTTATTAAATTATTATTTGTCTCTTTATATTTCTTTAGTATTGTTTGATCTGATAATGTGTATAAATAGTGATCGGTAAATACTACTATAATGGTGTCTTCTATTAAATTTTTTTCTTCGAGAGTATCTAGGAGTAATTCTACCATATAATCTGTTTCTTTTGCTTGTCTCCTTGCACATGATTCTTCAGTCATTTCTGGTAATGTATAATCTTTGGGTAATTCTTCTTCGTTTAGTTCTTTTAATATATCTTCTTCGACTAATTTTTTACATACTCCTTTTTCTGTTGTAAATGGTAAATGTCCTGAATATGTTATTATATAGTTTACGAATTTTTCACTTGCAAACATTTTTTCATTAAATGTTTCATTTAGTATTAATTCTCTATCTAGCGTATAGGTATCATCTTTATATGTTTCTAGATCTTTTAATCCATAGTAGTTATCATATCCCCAATTTTTGTAGTTTGTTCCTCTTGAATAGTATTCACTGTCATTCATATGGAAAGCGTTTACTGCATATCCTGAATTTTTGAATAGGTTGGCTAAGGAATATGGGAAATAGTTTTTATTGAATGTATAAGCATTTTGGGTATATGATAATGGGGTTATAAATCCTGTATTTACTGCGAACTCTGAGTTGAATGTTGATCCTCCTCCATTATAATATGAATAGTGATTACTGAAGTTTATTGAATTATTCATCATGTTGTATAGGGTTGGCGTATCTTCTTTGGTTATTAGCCAGCTATCAATTCCTTCTAGTTGGAGTAGTATTAGATTTTTATCTTTATATTTTCCTGTGTATTTTGTGCTATAATTTTCTTCTTCGGTATTATATATTTCTTCTAGTAATGCTATATCTTCTTCGTTATTTGATTTTTTGGCTTTTATGAATGTTATATAAAAATTTCTAATACTGTATTCGTATATTCCTGATATCATCATACTTTTATTATTGTCGTTGAAGTTCATGTATATGTTTCTTGGATTTCTCCATGTACTCCAGCTTAGGGAATCGTTTGGATCTCCTAATAATATTGGGGTTATGGTATGAATTATTAGGAAGAGAAAGAATACTTTTATTATTTTTTTTAGGTCTGTTTGGTTATTTCCTTTGAATTGTTTTAGTCCGAATATGAAAGTTGTTATTATTATTATTATTGATATATATACCCATATATTGCAATTTATGATTGCTTCGGTAAAATATTCTGATCCTTCTTCTGCTAGTAGTAGGAGACTGAAATCGAAGAAGGTATTGGTCATTGAATAATAAATGTTATTTACTATAAATAAGCTTAGGGATATTATAAATAGGATTATATATAGTATTTTCCCTTTCTTTTTTTCTAGTAGGAGAGATGTTGCTATGCCAAAAAAAATATATGATAGGGTAAATAGGTTTGGTACTACTCGCATTATTCCATAGAAATGGATTTTGTATCCTAATAGTCTTGTTAAGATATCTATTAGAATAAAGGGAATAGATATTATTAATATATAGATGTATTTAGAAAGGAAGTTTTTTATTTTTGTTTTTACTTCCGTGTTATTGAATCTTTCTTTTATTTTCATTAACATCACCACTACTTGAGATTATACTATATATTTAGTTTTTTGTAAATATTTGTAGAGGAATTGTCAGGATAAAATAATGAAAAATTTTTAAAACACTTAATTAAGCCAATATTTATAA
>CAYYXX010000059.1:0-3380 GCA_964475905.1 uncultured Clostridium sp.
GTATCTCTTTTTATTTTATGCAATTTCTTGCATCTGTATACATTTTAACATAAAATATACATTTAGTCAAATTTTGATTTCTAGTTTATAACTTATATAAAGATTATATGCTAGTTAAAAATAATTATTTAATATATATATTTATTCATAATATATAGTAGGGAAGTGAGTTATGCAGGTATTAAATAATAAAGAAGTTGTAATAGATAATACTGATGAATTAAAATTAGTATTAGAGGGAGATAATACCTATGAATATATATATTTTAATAATAATATTACTTTAGTTGAACATATAAATATTAATAAAGAAATAGTAATATTAGATGGTACTTATAATAATAATACTTATACTTTACATGGTATTACAAGTACAGAGCTAGATGATACTATTTCTGCAACTGAAATTACTAAAAAAGTAGTTGTTAAAAATATGACTATAATAAATGCTAATACTTATGGTGTAATATATGCTCCCTCTAATAGTTTATATAATAAGTTAGTAGTAGAATATAATAATATTACTTTTAATGGTACTCAGCTTTCTTTTAATCCCTATGGTACTACTAGAATAATAGATAGTATTATTACTATTGAAGCTACAGAGGGAATAAATAGCGAGGAAGTATGTCAATCAAGTATTGTTGAGATTGGGGGAATGACTACCATTAGTAGTAGTAGTACGACATCTTTATTTGTTTTCTTAAATACACCTAGATCTACAATTACTTTTCTTTCTAATAGTAGAGTAAATATATCTTCTGATACAATGGCTTTTATGCACGGTACTAATAAACTTAAATTTACCATTATGCCTGATACTGAAGTTAATTTAATAACAGGAAATGGCTTTTCACCCTATACTACACATGGAGCTAAAGATGTCTTAATTGATGAAAGATCTTCACTATTATTTATTGAAAAGAGTCATCAAAGAATACCTATGTGGGTAATATTTGGTAATCTTACAATTAACGCTTCTGCTACTTTTAATGTCATTAATACTTATGATAGTACTCCATCTGATAATTATAATATTCATTTTAAAGGAACTAATCAGAGTATTTTATTTAATAATCCTAAGAGTATGATATTATATAGTAAGAATGCAAATGTTTTATATACAGAGAATCCTATTAATTTTATATTTAATATAAGTAGGATAAATATGTGGAATACTTCTTTAGAATTATCTCAAGCAGGTAATATAGATAATTTACCAGATTATTATTGGTATAAAGATAGTAACTTTCTATATATTAATGGTACTTTTGAAAAGAATAGTACTACGGTTAAATATAATAATATTACTAGTGAAGAATTTGCTAATATATCTAGTATAGATGATTTTATTCTAAATAATAAAAAGATGTTATCTATAGGAACATCTTATATAAATATTAATCCAATAACAAGAGCATCTTCAACTATAGAGGGGTATACCTTAAATAATAGTGATGTATTAATAGAATATGATGGTAATAGTGTATATGCTGTAGCTAATCAAGATGGTTTATTTAGTTATAATTTAATAAATACTATAAATGAAACTACTAAAGTAAAGATTACTTCTAATTTATCCGGAAGTTTCATTTATAAAACAAGAATTGTTGAAGTACCATTTTTAGGAGAAATAACTTTGATAAGACCAGAGAATGATAATATTACATATTTATTAGAACCAATACTCTATGATCCCATAATTTTACCTAGAAAAAGGGAAATATCTTTAACAGTATTTGATAGTAGAGTTAGCAGTAGTAACTGGAAACTATATGTTCATATATCATCTCCTCTTACCTCTAAACTTGGTGATGTACTTTTAAATGCTGTAGTATTTAAAAAATTAGATGATGTTGAGATAAAATTAAATGAAGTACCCACTTTGATATATACAGGAGAAGATAATGGGGGTAGTACTAAAGTAACAAATATTACGTATTCTACTGATAAAGGTATATTATTAAATTTAGAAAATAATTATCTTAAGGTAAATGAAGTATATAATACTAAAATAATATGGAGTATTAGCGAGTAATATCATAGCTCTAAGCTTAGGCTTAGAGACTTTTAATATCTCCAGTATGGGCTCCTGCAGTCAAATATTATTCTTCTAGTAGGTATTAAATAACTTCTTACTATAACAGTATTACTTTCTATTATTACATCATTATATAAAACTTTACTAGAACTTTTTAAGTAGAATTCCTTGTTATATTTTTTTTTTGACACGAAATGTTATCGTGCTTCTTGAATTTGCTCCTACTTCGGTTAAGGTAATTGATAAGGTATGCGTCGTGGGATCATAATTATATGAACTAGAATTTGTTTCATCTATTGTTACACTGTCATTTACAAAATCTACTAAATTAGTATCTATTACATCAGTAATAATTGGATTTAGATAGCTAGTATTAGTAGTATTTTCTAGTACTAGAGTATATGTTAAAAAACCATCTGTCCAGTTTTGTTTATCTGCATTTTTAGTAAGAGTTAATCCATCTATTAAATTAACTATGGAAGTATTTGATGTAACAGAAGTAGGTATATTATTATAAGTACCATTTGCTTCTGCTACATTATTTAGTTCACTCATGTATTTGCCTCCTGATTAAATATATGCAGGTTATGAAATATTTATTAAAAAAGTATTACTTTAATAGTTAAAATATGTTAAAATAAAATAAGAGGTAGAGTATGAAGAAGATTAGTAAGATTATTTTTGTATTTATTTTATTGGGAATTATTTATTTTAGTGAAGATATTTATAAGTATACTTTAAGTAATATTAATAATATAGATAATATTCATATAGAAGATATTGATAATTATAACGGTAATAGTTATGTAATTGTAAATGATAATGTTCCATATTTTAATGAAGAAGATTATGAATTAACTAGTTTTGAAAAATATAGCGATCTTGATTACTTAGGAAGATGTGGAATAGCTTTTGCTAATATTGGTATTGAACTTATGCCTACTGAAAAAAGAACCTCTATTGGAAGTATTAAGCCTACAGGGTGGCATACAATTAAGTATGATCATATAGATGGTAAGTATCTATATAATAGATGTCATTTAATAGGCTATCAATTAACTGGAGAAAATGCCAATAAAAATAATTTAATTACTTGTACTAGAAGTATGAATACTAAAGGAATGTTACAGTTTGAGAACCAAGTAGCGGACTACATTAAAAGAACAAATAATCATGTATTATATAGAGTAACACCAGTATTTGAAGGAAATAATTTACTTGCTACAGGTGTAGAGATGGAAGCTTATTCAGTAGAAGATAATGGAGAGGGAATTAAATTTAATGTCTTTGTCTATAATATTGAAGATGGAGTAATAATTGATTACAGTACTGGAGAGAG
>CAYYXX010000060.1:0-3344 GCA_964475905.1 uncultured Clostridium sp.
TTGATCCATTTCCCGACCCTATAGCTTGCTTAGAATTTAGATAAAGGACTGGGGCCACCGCCCAAGCAATGTACGCGCTGCCGATGCTGCCCGCACTGCCGCCCGAAACGACAAACCACACACCGTTGGAGGCGCCCGAATACGGGGTTAAGAACCAACCTACATTATTACCATTATTTGTTATTACATTTTTCATCCAGTTATTACTTGTACATGTACTATTATAATAATTATATAATGTTTGATTACACTTACTTAAGTCGGCAGCATATCCATAATCACTAGGGTACGCTAAGGCTACTTTCCCTGTCCATGAGGTACTCCTTGCTGGAGTAGTACTATACACACTTCCTGTTGTTCTCTCTTTATTATACATTACATCTGTATATACTGAAGCACTATTATGTCCTAATAATGAATAGGTACTCTCTGATATGAGATTTCTTGTAGTGGCATTTTTAAGTCCAGTAGAAGTAAAATCACAGGTTGTTGTAGCATTACCACTACCTGAATAGCAAGTACCACTTCCAGCATTCCAATATAGACTTTGTCCATAACCTTGATCATTAGTGTCAGTTGTATATACACTACTTGGATTAAGTAGTTTCATTAGTCTTGCTGTTGTCCAGTCATTTTTACCATAATCATCCTCTGCTCCAGTAGATGTATTCTTATTATCCCAAGAATAAGTACCTATTGAGGAGTTTCTCATTATCTTTACTTTACCATTAAAGACTCCTATTATTCTCCATAATTCACAAGTAGTACTACTTTGATTAGAGTAATCACTACAGTTAAAGTAGATATAGTTATTAGGACTAGATCCATAGTATCTTATATTACCACCTACATCAATCATTAAGTTATTAGTAGTATCATAACTATATTTTATATTATTAGATACTACTGTAGTATTAGGACTGAAAATACTATATATTTTATATGCTGCTGTATCATCATAATTAATCATATTAATCTTCTTCATAGTAGCCTCACATCTTACTGTTGCACTAATAGTTTGTCCCTCTGAAGAAGTACTTTCTACTACTGTATCATCATACCATAAATATACTGTATATTCAGTACTTGTAGTATTAAGTGGTATATTTACTGCTAATGGAGCAGATAAATCTGCTGTTATTCCTTTTAAAGTACCACTAGATATTTCTTCTTCACCATCTGTTACTAAATATTTTAAGGCACTACTACTACTTAATGTACTTCCTACTTCACTTATATCTAAATATATATGTCCATATATATCATAAGTATTATCTTTCTTATACAAGGTAACAGTAACACTGTTACCTCCAGTATAATCAGTACTAGGCTCTAGTACTTGATTAGTTATATCAGTTCCTTTGGCATAAGTAATATAATAATCTAATCCCCTAGTTATAGTATCAATATCTATTTCAACAAATACATACTTATAATAAGCATATGTACTAGTAATAACTGCTAGTAATAATATTATTATACCTGTAATCATATATATTTTACTTTTATCTTTCTTCATAGTATCATCCTCACTATCTTATCATAATAATGATATCATAAAAACATAATGTGTGCAATATTATTTTTTTCTATTAATTATTTTTTTCTTAAATACGTAAAATATTATACTAATAAATATATAGAATAGTATTACTAGTATACTACTTAATATATTAGTAATATTTACTTTTATTATAAAAGTTAATATTACTAATATTAATGAATATATAATATTCTCATATATGATATTTAATATATTATTAAAATTATCAAGAAGAGATAATTTTAGTTTATTTCTTATTAGTATTATACCTATTATTATACTAACTAATAAGCCAAATACTACCGCTAGTAAAGAACCACTTACTAAATTATAACCCATCCTATACATAATATTAATAATAGGTATAATACCAATTAAAAAAGTAATAATTCCACTTATTAGTAATATTATAATATTCTTCTTTTTATTATATATAATATTTATATTAACAATAATATTATATAAAACATAAAAAGCTATTACATAACTAATACTAAGAATAATATTTATACTACTATTATTAAATAAAATATTATTAATAGGTTTAGATATAACAATAACTAATATAGTAATAGACATAATAATATTAATTATTTTATTTATTAAATAATATATATCTTTATTAGTTATCTTATCTATTAAATCCTTTATATAAATATTACTTATTATTTTATAAATAAAATAAATAATATTAACACCATAAAAATAAACATCCGTAATATATACCATATCATAATTATATTTATTTAATAATATATAATATAAAATAATAATAGCTAAATAAAAATAAGATACTTTAATAATATTAAATATAGTTACTACACTATCAGTAATTAAGCATTCTTTTACTTCTTTTATATAATTAATTTTATTTTCTTCTCTCTTTTTTATATACTTATTTTTTCTAAAAATAAGTATATAAAAGATAATATTAAAGAAAATAAAACTAATTATATTAACTAGATATAATATACTAATATTAATATAATTATTAAAATTAAATACTTTATATAATAATATAATACTAATAAATAATAAAATAATATTTATAAAATTATATATATCTATTATTTTATTATTAATATATTCACTTTCTATTTTCATAACAATATTAGTATATAAACATATACACATACATAAATTAACTAAAGTAATACCATCAATATTAATAAATAAACCAAATAAATAACTAATAAACATTAGTATAATAGTTATAATAGATATAACTATTATACTAATTTTAAAAATTCTATTACTAGAATAATAATATTTATTATTATTAAAATAAGTAACTTTATTCTTAATACTAGTAGTAGAAAATAAATTATAAAAGATCATAAACATACTAAAACTAATAGTTAGTAATAACATATTACTATTTTTAGTAAAATAATATAAAATAATAATTAACAAAAAATAAAGGATGTTTATGATCTTTTTCACTATTTTATACCTCTCTTAATATGATTATAACTAAAAAAACTAAAAAAAGCAATTTTTTTAGTAAATTCTACTTGATTTTTAACTAATAATGTTGTACAATTTATATTGTCTGATGTCTTGGTAGCTCAGCTGGATAGAGCAATCGCCTTCTAAGCGATCGGTCTGGAGTTCGAATCTCCACCAGGACACCACTTTAAATACTAAAGCCTTATAAAATAAGGTTTTTTTTATTTGATTTTTTCGTTTTTACTCTCATTATACCTATTTCGGAGTAATTTGGGAGTAATTTTTTTAATAAGTTGTGCAGGATAAAATAATGAAAAATTTTTAAAACACTTAATTAAGCCAATATTTATAA
>CAYYXX010000061.1:0-3244 GCA_964475905.1 uncultured Clostridium sp.
TCCCTTACTTTATTATTCTTTTATAATTATAACCTTCCTGAGACGTTCTTGTCAACGTCAAATCACCATAAATATGTTTGATGCTATTAACTAATTAATTACATTATATTTCTTTTTTCTAAGTTATTTAAGATTACTTTACTTGTTACTCCAACAATAATTCCCGTTGGAATAGAAAATAATAATAACCAAGGGACATAATAAATTATATATGTATTTTTAAGAAATATTATTGCTACAAACACTTGACCTAAACTATGAAAAATCGAACCTACAATGCTTACTCCAATAATTGATAACTTTGTTTTTTTTACCAAAAACATTGCAACTAAACTTAATAAAGCGCCCCCTAAACTAAAAAAGAAAGTTGTACTAAAAAGTCCTGTTCTTAAAATACCTACAAGAATGATACGAAGTATTGATATATATATGGCATCTTTAAAAGAATATAAGTAAAGTACTATTAAAATAATTATATTAGCAAGCCCTAATTTTAATCCTGGAATACTACTAAAAAGCGGAATAAAACTTTCTATAATATTTAAAACCACACTAAGAGCTAATAACATGGTTAATCTTGTAAATTTCTTCATTATTTCACGACCGTATCTATTTTATCATTATCTTCTATTTTTATAACTACTTTATTAGGGAGACACACAAGTACCTCGTAACTATTTTCAATATATCCTTGCTTAGAACATATATGGTTAGGACTATTTTCTTCCTCTACTTTGATTTTATTATCACTCGTTTTGATTAAAATATCCCCATTATATCCAGCAACGCGATACTCATGTTCTCCTTTGATATTTAAATCAATAGTTAAAACTAACTCGTCTTCATAATATACTAATGCTTTTTTATTTTTACTATTATCTTCAAAATACATAAAACTAAAACAAATTATTAAGATAATTATTAAACCTATAATTAATTTTATATCACTTTTATTCATAATCACTAAAATGCTCACTTCTAATTATTTCATTATCATTAGTATACCATATGGCCTCGCAATCATAATCTTTAATTATTTCTTTACCTTCGTCAATACTTGTTAAAAATAAAGTTGTAGAAAGAATATCACCTAAGGCACTATCTTTAGTTATAACAGTAACACTTTTCATATTATTACTTGGATAAAGAGTATCAGGATCAATAATGTGATGATAAATGGTTCCGTTGTATTCATAATTCCGTTCATAACCACCACTCGTTACCACACTAATATTATTACCATTTATAATAGTCATTAAATCTTGATTTTCTATTGGGCTTTGAATTCCTATACGATACTTTTCTTTTTTATAACTATTACCAGCTTTAACATTTCCTCCAGCATTTATCAAATAATCTGTAATTCCAATACTTTCCAAATAATTGCCAACTATTTCAGTTGTATATCCTTTAGATACTGCTCCTAAATCTAAATTAGGATGATTATTTAATATTTTATTATCATCAAATAAAACTAATTTAGAATAATCTTTCGTTGCTTCTAATTCTTCATCTGTTGGAATGCCAATACCACTATCACGATACTTCTTCCATACATCGATAGTATCACCTATTTCAATACTAAATTTAGGATACTTTTCTTCCCATTTTTTAGTATACTTTAACATTTCATAAAGTTTTGAATCAATTTCTAATTCACTATCTGTTAAATCATTATGATAAATATCGTATACATTAGTAATTCCATCATAATGATGATATCTATCAGTTAACATGTGATACTGCTTATAGATATCATCTATTTTTTGTAATACTTCACTTGCATCTTTGTTACTATATAATTTAACAGAAATATAGGTATCCATATAATACATATTACTCTTATACTCTTTTTTTATATTCATAAGAAAAAGACTAATTAATAAAATAACAACTAAAAAAACAATTATAATAACTATTTTCTTTTTCTTCATATCATCACCTTTTTCATTATATCAAAAAAAAGAATAGAAATAAATTCTATTACTTAATTATTCCAAATCTTTTTAATTACAATTCTACTCTACCGAGTAAAAAATCCATCGCACTTATTTGTTTTATTCCATTATAATTATTGGTATCATAATCTAGCGTTATTATATACTTTTTATGATAATCTTGTATATTTTCTAAACTTCTTAATTCTCTTTTTAAAGTATCTTCATCTCTCACTGACAATGCGACTTGTATATATATTATATCATCTTCATTTTGACATACGAAATCCACTTCATTATCATTATCTTTGCCAATATATATTTTATATCCTCTTCTTTTTAACTCTAAAAATACTATATTTTCAAATATATGTCCTAAATCTTTGCCTAACGAATTACCTAATAAATATGTTCTTAAACCTATATCTGACAAATAATATTTTTCTTGAGTTTTTAGCAATTCTTTACCCTTTATATCAAAACGATTAACTTTATACAGTATATAACTTTCAAGGAGTGCATTTAGATATTCTTCAACCGTATGCACAGAATTTTTTCTTCCATTTGATGCTAATGTATCACTTATTTTTTTTGTTGATATACTAGAACCTATACTATCAAATAAAAATCTACATATACTTTCTAGCATCATCGAATCATTTATTTTTTTTCTATTTATAACGTCTTTCATAATAACCGTATTATAAACACTATCTAAGTATTCGATTTTATTTTTGTCATTATCTAAATTTATCAAATATGGAAAACCACCATAAGTAATGTAATCATTATATTTTTTTAGTTCATCGCTTTCTCCATAATAACTTAAATATTCTTTAAATGATAGTGGTAAAACATGTATTTGTATATATCTGCCAGTCAAATATGTAGCAAGTTCACCAGATAACATATAAGAATTAGAACCTGTTATATATATATCTAGATTTTCCCTTAAAAATAAGCTGTTTATACATTTTTCAAATTCTTTAACATTTTGTATTTCATCTAAAAATATATAGTTTTTTTCTCCAAATTTACATTAGATAAGATATAATCATGTAATTCATTTACATCAAGTAAATTTCTATAATTTTGATCATCAAGATTTATATAAATTATATCACTTTCATCTACACCATTTTTTAAAAGATATTCTTTAAATTCCTGTAATATTGTAGATTTGCCAGAACGTCTTATTCCTGTCAAAACTTTTATTATTTTTTTATCTTTTTGTCAAGTTTTTGCTCGTTTGACAGTGAAAAAGAGTGAATTTTCTTCGCAAAGAAATGGACGAATAACCGTCTATT
>CAYYXX010000062.1:0-2894 GCA_964475905.1 uncultured Clostridium sp.
AAGTATGTTATTATTATTTTGTGAAAATAAGGAGGATTGATAAAATGGTTTCACAAAATGATTTTTTTGTAACTAAAAATTATAGTTTCAAAAAAGATATATATGACATATATCAAAGTTATTCAAAATATGTATCTAAGCTATCAATAGCTAATGATACTAGAGATTGGAGGTTAAAACATATAAGAGGTTTTTTATTGTTTGTTTCTAAAAATAATATTAAAATTAAAAATATAAAACCGTTAAATATTTATAATTATATGATGGAAATAGAAAATAAATCTTTAAAAACTAAAGAACATCGTGCTGTTTGTATAAGACTCTTTATAGATTATTTATATAACGAAAAAATAATTAGTTATAATGGTAAAAGTGTATTTCCTATAATTAAATGTTATAAGGAGTCATCTATGATTAGCACTTATAATGATGAAGAAATAACAAAGGTAATTAATGCCGTAGATGTAAAAAAGAAAAACGGAAAAAGAGATCTTGCAATTATTCTCTTATTTGCAAGATTAGGATTAAGACCTCGAGATGTTATGAATTTAAAAATGGATGAGATTTCGTGGAAAGATAATTCTGTTAAGATAATTCAAAGTAAAAACAATTGGATAAATATTTTACCCATAAATAATGAAATAAGATATGCACTTTTGGACTACATAAAAAATGAAAGGCCATCGTCAAAATCAGTTTATGTATTTCTCAAGGATTCAGATAGTATTTATGGGCACCATTTATTTTATAATGTTGTTGATAAATATTTTAAAAAAGCGAATATAAATATCAAAAATAAGAGACACGGTCCATATGCTTTAAGACATAGTATTGGGACATCACTATTAAAAGATAATAATAGTATTAATAACATATCTAATATATTAGGACATCAAAGTACAGAAAATTCTAGAGCGTATTTAAAAGTTGATATAAATAGCTTAAAAAAAATATCTTTGGGGGTACCAAAATGGAAAAATTAAGAGGTCCGTTCAAAGATATAATTTCATTATTTATAACTATGAAAAGAAGTTCAGGTTATAAATATATAAATATAAATGATTATGTAGAATTGGATAATCATTTATATAATAATAATATCACTAATTTAAAAAATAGAAAAGAAATTTTTGAAATTAGTGTAATAAAAGAAAATAATATTGAAAGAAGAAAAAAAAGGTACTATTGCTTAAAAAACTTAAGTAACTTTATGAAAGATATGGGGATGGAAGAATTATACTTAGAAACAATGTATTATTCAAAAACTAAAAGTTTTGAGCCAAAAATATTAAATGAAAATGAGATTAATAAAATATTTAAAGAAATAGACTTGGAAAGCAAAAAATATAAGGATAAAAGAAAAAATATATATCCAGTTTTATTTAGACTTATTTATAGTTGTGGATTAAGAATAAGTGAAGCATTAAATATTAAAAAAGCCAATTATAATAAGGATTTAGGGACTATTACAATAATTTTATCAAAGGGGTATGTAACAAGATTAATACCACTTTCAGATAGTATGAAAACGGTATTAGATAAATATATTAATATGGTAGAAGTTGAAGATAAATTATTTCAAAATATTTCTTATAAAGAAGTTAATAAATTCTTTCAAAAAATAATATATAAGTTATCTTTAGAACCTTGTAGAATACATGACTTACGTCATACTTTTGCCGTAACATCTTTAAATAAAAATATAAATAAATATAATGAATATAAACTTTTATATTCATTACAAATATATATGGGACATAAAAATATAAAAAACACTGAATATTATTTAAGGTTGACAGAACAAAATTATAAAAAACTTAAAAAAATAATGAGAAACAATAACAAAAATATATTTTCTAAAGAAGGTGTGGAAGATGAAAAATAATAAGTTAAGTGTGTTCGTTAAAAAATACGTTGTCGACTATTTAAAAATTCAAAGAAACTTTTCAATCAATACAATTAAAAGTTATGAATACTCTATTCTGGATTTTATAAAATTTTTGAAAAGTGAAAAAATAAATGTAGATGTGTTAGAAATAAAAGACTTAAAAAATGATCATATAGAAAAATATATTAAATATTTAAGAGACAAAAATAATAATAGTAGTACAATCAATGTAAAATTAGCAACATTGAGATCTTTCTTCGGATATGTAGAATCTAAAACTTTAGAAATATATCCAATAAATTCTAATTTAAAAAATATGAAACCACTGAAAGAAGAAACTAAAATACAAGAATATTTTACTGTTGAAGAATTAAAATTAATATTTCAAAGTGTTAGTTCTGGAAAATATAAAAACATTAAATACTGTTGCATACTTTTTCTAATTTATGATTGCGGTTTACGAGCAAGTGAATTATGTAATTTAAAAAGAGAAGATTTAATATTAGACAGATATAATCCAACACTAATAATCAAAAATTCTAAAGGAAATAAGACAAGAAAGGTACCAATAGATTCTAAAGAAATTATAAATTTATTAAAAATATATTTAAAAGAATATCCATTAGAATTAGGAGACTATTTATTTAATAATAATCAAAACAAACCATATACAAGACAAGGAATAAGATATATTCTAAATAAATATTATAAGATAGCAAAAGAAAAATCAGAAGATAAAAGTCTATTTAACATAAAACCACATCCTCACATGTTGAGACATAGTAAAGCAATACATTTGGTTGATGAAGGAGTAGATTTAATAGTAATAAGAGATTTGTTAGGGCATTCAAGTATTTCAACTACAGAAATATATGCACGTTTATCAGACAAAAGAAAAAGAGAAATATTAGAAAAGAATGCAAAAAATAAACAGCTTAATTATAAAAGAACAAAAAAGCAGGAAAGCGAACTTGAAGAATTTTTGAAAAATAATATTATAAGTATG
>CAYYXX010000063.1:0-2894 GCA_964475905.1 uncultured Clostridium sp.
AATAAAAATGTGATAAAGATGAAAAAAGTAATAATAGCCATAATAAAAAAATACCAATCTATACCATTCAAAAGTCATGATAGTTGTAAATTTATACCAACATGTTCAAACTATATGATTGAAGCCTTAGAAGTCCACGGATTAGTAAAAGGTCTATACTTAGGAAGTAAAAGAATACTAAAATGTAATCCCTTTAGTAAAAAAGAATACAAATATGACCCAGTACCCAAAAAGAAATATTAATTCCCATATAAGTAGTAGCACTACAAAGCTTTAGAGTAATAACCTAAATAAAAGAACTATCACCTGACAGTTCTTTATTATCTACTTTTTCCCTTTGAAATAGAATTTAATTTTTCAGTAACTTTTTTGATAGTTTCCTTAGTAGGCCTTAAATATTCCTGTATAGTAATCCCATAATTAATAAGTAAATCCTTTTCAGTTACATCTTCTAAAATACCAATTAAATCAAATAATTGCTCATGACAATATTGCTTTTCCTGAGAACCAGAAGAATTACCATCTAAACTACTTCTAATGTCATAATCATAATCTTCTGGATTATTATATTCCTTAAATTCCATACATCCTCCTATAAAAAAAGCAAATCAGCCTTAAGAAGCTAATTTATTTAACAAATAAAAATGGCAGGGGATGAGAGAATCGAACTCCCAACAGTGGTTTTGGAGACCATTATTATACCATTTAACTAATCCCCTAGTAATTGGCACAAATAAATAATATCATAAAAATAAAAAAAAGTAAATAACATTACAAATTAAGTTATGCTTTTTACATTTTTTTAACATTTTATTCCATTATATATAACTTCTCATACCAAATTAAATAGACATATTTTATTACTTATACTCAATACTAATCATTTTAGCATGAACTGCGACCCTCTTTGTACCACTATTATCACAAGTAGATAAAGTAAGTATCTTATCATCAGTAGTAACATCAATACCAAAATTATAAACACTACGACTTTTAAGAGTATTTAAAAAATTATCATAAGGCTCAGACTTGAAATTAGTCTTTAAATAATATACTTCAGGTGAAATAGTATATATAGAAAAAACTTTCCATATAGAATTAGAATAAGGAGTAGATATCTTAATAAAATAATTACTACTATTATTTAAGTAACTATTATAAAGCATATTAGGCACAGAACCAAACATAGTTTTATTATTCATATTATGACCATAAATAATAGTATTTTTCCCAAACTCCTTAAAATTAACACGATAATCAGCAAAAATCCATCCACCTTGATTAGAAGTTTTATTAAAAGCATGAGATAAATAATAATCATTATCATTAGCTTGAACAATAGGATAATTAACTTTAGTACCATCAATCTTAATCCAACCAACAGTATCACTATTCTTTTTAAGTAACTCATCAAAATTAACATTAATAAACGGAACAGACAAATAATCCCAATAATCATTAGGATAATAAATATTATTACTATTATCAGTAGTAGCCTCTTCACCATTATCACTACTATTGACATCACTATCTTTATTATCAACAATAATATTACTATTTTCCTTTTCAATAATCTCTGTAGAATTAATATTATCATTAGATAAATTTTTAATTTTTAATCCTTGAACATACCATCTACTAAATAAAAAAACACAAACAAGATATATAAGAATAGAAGTACCAACAATAGCTAAAGACATTTTTTTATTCTCTAAAGTAGATTTCTGAATCTTTCTTTTACCCACAATTGTAGAAATACCAATAATAAAATATTTAGGAATTAAAATAATAATATTAATAAAACCAATAGAAAAATATTTTAAAAAAGCCAAAAAATCATAAAAGATGGTTTTAATACCTAATATAAATAATTCAAAAAAAATCATCATATCATACCTCCATCAATTATTCTTTACCTAATTATAACATAGAAATTAAAAAAAATATATTATTATTGTAATTATAAAAAAAATATTGTATAATACATTTGAAACGAAGGTGTAATATGGATAATATAAAGGTTGGAGACAAATTAGAGATACACTGTTATAAGCACAATGGGAAATTACATAGGCAATGGGATGAAGCAGTTGTACTCGAAATAAAAGAAGACTATATCGTTTTTGGTAATAACAAAACAACAGTAGTAGATTCGGATGGCAGAGTATGGAAAACAAAAGAACCTGCTATAATGTTTTTCTATAAAAATAGATGGTTCAATATAATAGGACAATTAAAAGATTATGGAATATATTTTTACTGTAATATAGCTACACCATATATAATAGATGAAAATGTCATAAAATATATAGATTATGATTTGGATTTAAGAGTATTTCCCAATGGAAGCTTTAAAATATTAGATAGAATGGAGTACCGCTATCATAAAAAGCAAATGCACTACTCAAGTAGATTAGATTTCATATTAAAATATGAATTGGGGAATTTAATAGATATGGTAAGAGCGAAAGAAGATCCATTTAACAAAAAGACAATAGAATCATATCATCAAAAATATATAGAACTAATGCCACAAGAAACAGAAGATTCAGAAGAATAAATAATCTAGATAAAAGTATATCTAGATTATTATTTTATATAAAAGTATAGAGGCAATTAAAAAATATAAATAAAAATAATAATATTAAATATATAATAGTGATGCCGTACAATATATATACAATCAATAATGCCATACAATACAAGCAAGCCAAAAGTAAGTTAAGGTAACAAATAAACTCCAACTACCAACTATATGTTACATAAGCTGATTAAAATCAAATACCCATTTAGCAAAAATATCATCTGTTATTAATTATATATATTGAAAGCAAGATTTATCTTAAAAAAAACTAAAAAATCAATAAAAGAACAAAAAAAGCCATTTTTTTCAA
>CAYYXX010000064.1:0-2836 GCA_964475905.1 uncultured Clostridium sp.
AATTAAAAGAAAGAGCTGTAAGAGATGGCTATACTAATGAGGGTATCTTAAAAGGTATGAAAACTGGTATCAAAGAGGGTATCAAAGAGGGCAAAGCCGAAGAAAGATTATCCATTATTAAAAACATGCTAATGAAAAAAGCTGAATATAGCTTTATATCAGAAGTTACAGGAAGATCAATTCAAGAAATTAAATCTATAGAAAGTAGTATGTAATATTAAGAAGTTAAAAGAGTACTTGAAAATAGCTTACTTTTTTAACTTTTTTATTTTATATATATAAAATAAAAAAATCTTTTAAACTTATTTACAAAAGTATATAATTGTAGTATCCTTATACTAGGAGGAGTTAAGATATGAGAAAAAAAATTTGGCTTTTAATTTTTAGCTTGATGTTATTTGTATTAGGAGGAAATATTGCTGGTTGTAAGACAATAGATGAAGTAAAGGAGTATAACAAGAAAGCATTAGCAGATTACCAATTTAACTTTAAAGTAGCAAACTTTGAAGAAAATGTTAAGCGTAATTTAAAAAATATGGAAGAAAATAGCCTTGATACATATAGTGAAGACAGAATAAAAAAAGCTTTCTTTAGTTATTTAGTATCATATGAATTAAGTAATATTCTTGATTATGACAATGTTGAGGCCATAGAAATATTGTGCAATTATAAAGGAGATACTAAACATATTTCAAATGGTACAGAAGTAGTAGATAAGCCCTACTGTGATATTTATCTTTATTATGATTGGACTTCAAGTGGTGAAGAACACGCAACTATTTATGGCAATTTAACTTTTGTCGAGGGAGATAGTAATATCACGAAAGAAGCAAGTACCATTGCAAGTAGTCTTCAAGGAGACTTTAATATAACAGATATTGATATGATAAATCATTTAGTTAACTATAAAACTGATACTACAACTTTCTTCTCATCAAAGAATGCTACTCTAGAGTTTGCTAATGTAAAAAGAGTAGTAGAAGCAAACGATAAGTTTAATATCTTCTTTGGTTTTGAAGAAACAAGACGTGGATTATGGCTTACTGGTATTGCTAATGGTATTGCTTATGTAAAATATGGTGATGTTATTTATGACTTTGCTTTTGATACTTTTTTGCAATCTCAATACTATTTTGTACCACTAGGGACTAAAGAAGAAGATTATGCTAGTGTATTACTAAAGAGAATAAAAGATTATATCAAAGATGATAGCATAGATATTAGTATTACAGAGGGTAGTATAAAAGTTAGTGGTAGTGATAATGGTAATTTAGAATATAAATATGCTGATATTTATGAAGTATTTAAAAGAAGTAGTAATATAACAATAGAAGAGTACTATAAGATGATTAATAGTAGTTTTGAAAAAGAATATGCTAAGTATAAAGATGGTTATAGTGGTTCATCTAATTCTTATGAAGATGAATATTATAGAGAAAATAAAAATATTATACTAGCTAAACTTTATACATTAAAAATAAATGATGCCAGTTATACGATAGGAATTCTACCTATGAGTAGTGAAGAAATGGATAAAAGTGGACTTATTTCTTCCGTTAATAGTAAAACAGGTATTATACTAAAAACCAAAAGTGGTAATGTACCACTAGATGCAACTTTACTAGCAGATCTATATGAACTTAATAGTGAAGAAATTAATTTATTAAAAGAAAATGGCTTTAGTAATATTAGTGCTTATTCATTTAAGCTATATTCTAGTATATTAGATAAAGTTATTAGTAGATTTAATGATGTTACAGAAGTTCTTATTCCATATGATAAAGATACTTTAGATAAAGAACTTAAAATGGTATATATTACTGATGATAATAAAATAGAAGTATATGATGTAGAAGTAATTAAGTATTTAGGTAATAATTATTTATCATTTAAAACCAGTCATTTCAGTAATTATATCTTAGTAGAAGATACTACAGTTAATCCTAATACTTTAGATAATATTATAATATATATTGCTATTTTAGCTATAGCCATAGCTATACTAGTAGGAGTATTTATAGTAAAGAAAAAATTAAATAATAAGAAATCATAAGAGAGTATTTAATACTCTTTTTGATTTTGTGTAATAAAAAACTATAGATCATAATTTGACAAAGTATATAAAATCTGCTATAATAGCAAGAGTCTTTTTTGGAAAGACGGAAAGAAGTGAAAAAATGAAACCAAGTGTGCTCAGTAGAGTAGTGATGGCTTCAATATTAACTTTAGGCTTTACAGCATGTTTATTTTATTATAATGAGATTAGTAAAAAAGAGGAAGTTGTATTAGCAAATAATTTATATAGCCCTACTGTTGAAGAAGAGATTATAGAAATAGAAGTTGAAGTACCTAGTGAAGTTATAGTATATGATGGACTTACTATGGAAGAACTTACTGATAAATTAAATAGAATATTATCTTCATATTTAACTGGTATGGGTAGTTATTATGCTAATTATAGTATAGAATTAGGAGTAGATCCATATCTAGCAGTAGCAATATCTATGCACGAGACAGGTTGTAGATGGAACTGCTCATATTTAGCTAAGACATGTAATAATGTTGGAGGTCAAAAGGGTCATGGATGCGGAGAGTATCAGGCTTTTGATACATTAGAAGATGGTATTTATGGCTTTATCCTTAATATCAAAAATAAGTATGTAGATTATGGACTTATGACAGCAGAAGAGATGAATCCTAAGTATGCTGAAGATCCTAATTGGGCTTCTAAAGTTAATAAATATATAGAAAAGATAAAAAATAGCTAGAAAGTAAAATTTCCAGGATAAAATAATGAAAAATTTTTAAAACACTTAATTAAGCCAATATTTATAAG
>CAYYXX010000065.1:0-2774 GCA_964475905.1 uncultured Clostridium sp.
CAATTTAATTATATTTTTTTATTTTCTTGTTTCACATCATTGACACAACAACATAAATATTTTAAATTATTTTTAAAAAAGTATTGTTTTTTTATTTTATATGTGATATATAATTGATATCGAATCAGTTAATAGGAGAGATTACCTATTTTATTTTATATATATTAAACATTGCACAAAATCAAAGTTTTGTGCAAAAAGGAATAGGAGTAAATATATAGAACTCCAATTAGAGTCCCTCCTAGTAATTTTAGTACATTCAGACCTTTATGTCTTACTAATACTATATTGATAGTTTTCTTTATTATTTATATTATGCAATATTGTTCTAACACTTTATTATAAGCTATTAAAATCAATTTTAATCTTGTTTTATATTTAATCTTTATAATTTTATATCTAATTAATTTTGTGTCCTTAAATTTAATTTTTATGTCCATTTCAGTTTTTGATTATATTTATTTATGATAAATTTTTTCAAAAATCTCCAAAGTGCCTATTTCTCTATATTTGCCTTATTTTACAGACAACAAACTATATTACCTTAAAATAAAAACGGCTTAAAATCGATTCTCGTGCGTTGTTTTTTTGGCACTTTTTCAGCATTTTTGGAGATCTAGTAATTTAGCCAATTTTTACATGCGAATACTTAAAAATTCATATTTTATTATATATAGGATATTTATCAGATAACAAATTATATTATCCAATTATAAAAATGGCTTAAAATCGATTTTAAAGCCTTAATTATTTAACATATTTTAAGTTATTAGATTGTATTATTAAAATTGAAATTTTAGTTTTATAATTTAAAATTAAGCATCAAATTATTTCTAAATTAATAATTTATTATTTATATAATTAAAAATCTTTAAATTGAATTTTGATAATTTACAATACTATTAAATTTATAAAAATCATTTTTCAAATTTATATAATTTAATAATATACAAATGTTCGATTTATAAAATTTTACCAAACAAAATTTGAAATTTTATAAAATCAAAAATTTTAATAAAAATTAAATTTTTTTGATTTTTATATTTTATAATTTTATTTTTTAAAAACTTTGCACAAAATTTTTAA
Organism: uncultured Clostridium sp.; assembly: GCA_964475905.1. Taxonomy (GTDB): domain Bacteria; phylum Bacillota_I; class Bacilli_A; order RF39; family UBA660; genus CAG-302. The sequence goes on from CAYYXX010000065.1 coordinate 1,087, forward strand.
AAAAATTATATTTTGATAATTTATAAATAAGTAAAATTATTATATTTTTTATTTTTATTATAATCTATCTTCTTTAAATATGGCTCTTCCCCCTCTTGACTTAATTTTTTAGCAATTTAAAAAGAGCTAACTTCTTAGCTCTAATTGAACGGATTGTGTTACATATCCAATGTTATTTCAAAATTTTTAATGAATTCATTTATATTTTCATTTAAATTATTATATTCTTTTTCACTTCCAAAGAAAATTATTCTATAAACTTTTCCATTTGCAATTGTAAATATGTCTTGCTTGATATAGTTTTTTCACCATCTGCTGTTTCAGATAAAATTGCATAACCTTTTTCATTTTTAAATTGTACTTCTGAACTTGATTTTTCTTCGAAATATTCTGATACTGACATTGTATTTTCTTTTCTTATTTTTGTAGCAAATTTTTCTAATGTAGTATCTTCGTCTGTAACTTTTACATAAAGCGAAGATGTATATTCAGAATTCGTAGTAGATGGTATGTCTAATGCTAATGTACCTAAATATATACTATTTGTTCCTACTCTACTGGTATCTACTTTTGGAATTAAATTCCAATCTTTATTATATTTTATTGTATAAGTATCAGCTTTATATTCTTTTATCTCAAAAATATCAATACTTATTTTTACATTTTGTTTGTCTTTTATTTCGATTTTGCTTACATCAAACGCTTGATAATACACAAATATTTTCGATATATTTACTATTTATTCCTAAGTTTCTTAACAATGGAGAAATTATAGTCTCTACTCCATTAACATGTGCATAAGTACATCCACTAATACCTAATACCAATACAGTGCATGCTGCTACAAATAGTTTATTAAAAAACTTTAAAAAAAATATACTTACAAAATTAAATGTAAGTATATATATATATATATATATTATTTATTTGTTTATTGATTATCTTTCGACGCTAGAAGATTTTATAACTTTATTTGCTTCATTAATTATTTGTCCTTTATATCCAATAACCAAATCTTCTAATCCGTCTAATGTATTATATTTAAGAATTGTATAATTTTCATACATAAATTCTGTACTTCCACCATCTGAATAATATCTTTCTTCGCAAATTCCATATTCAGTATCTATTCTTGCTTGATTTAATATATCTTCTACTGTTATAATTTTTTCTTCTAATGCTTTTTCAAAAGTATATACCATATCATTTTCAATAGTAAAATTTACATCTCCACCTAAAGTATGTACACTATATTTATAGTCTGTATTTGTATTATGATTAATTATGGTTTTTAAACCAAGATCTTTTCTTTGATAATAATTTAATTCAAACTTTTTTGTATAATTTGAACTTTTCAATTTATTAACATTTTCATTTTCTTCACTAATATCCTTATTTGATGTTAATGTATTAGTTTTAGATAAATCTTCGTATTTTACTATATTTCTTTCATTTAATTTCAAAAATGAAAAAATCACTAAAGCAGATAATAAAGCTATAACAATTATCATTACTATAAAAATTGTCATACTTATTTTTACTTCTTTTTTATCTTTCATATTTATCTCCTTTATATAGTTTTGATTTAATTATATCTTTAACATATTTTAATGTCAATTGGCTATAACGCAAAATGTTATTAACTTGTGATAATGTCACCCCATAAGATGTTAAAATTATTTTTTAGA
>CAYYXX010000066.1:0-2661 GCA_964475905.1 uncultured Clostridium sp.
TTGGTGCGGGTGAAGGGACTTGAACCCCCACGGATTAACCACTAGATCCTAAGTCTAGCGCGTCTGCCAATTTCGCCACACCCGCATAAAATGGTGGACCCTGCAGGACTCGAACCTGCGACCGCCCGGTTATGAGCCGGATGCTCTAACCAACTGAGCTAAGGGTCCATAATATTATTTATACATTCTCTGAAGAACAAAATAAGTATACCATTTTTATACTATTCTGTCAATAAAAATGCAATTATTTTAATATCTTTTTTACTATTTTATGAAATAATTGAATAAAATTTACTATGAATAATCAAAATATTGAAGATAAGACATTAACAACGCTTGCATTTATAATTGGATTAACACTTATTGATAATTTATCAAGTACTGAACAGAATGCAGTAGGTAATTGGATAATGCTAATAGCTCAAACGTTATGTACGAATGGGAGTTATACATTTAATAAGGAATGGAAAAGTCATATAAATACTAATTATCCAGTAAAGAAAGATACTCTTCAAAAAGTAGGAAATATTATTAATGATACTATTAATAAGAATATTTAAAAATAATCAAATAATGTCAAATAAGTAAAAATACATTTTCAAAAAGATAAAAGTATGCTATCATTAATATAGGAAAGTGATAAGTATGAAGAAAATATTATCAAAATTAGATAAGCCATTACTGATAGTAACTTTTATCTTTTTTATATTTGGGTTAATAATGATACTAAGTGCATCATCTATGGAATCATATATGCGTTATAATTATAGTCCATATCACTATTTTATAAGACAATCAGTATTTATATTGATTGGAATGATCTTTTTTTTCTTCATGATAATATTTCCAACTAAGAATTATAAAAAATATAAATTAGATATAATAATAATAGCTTTAGTAACTATAGCTTTATTAGGACTACCTTTTATAGGGCATGCAGCTAAAAATGCTGTCAGTTGGTATCAACTAGGGCCTATTACAGTACAACCATCAGAGTTTGCTAAAATAGCCATAATACTTTATTTAAGTGTATATTATGAGAGAAATAAAGAATCTTTAGATAATCAATGGACTATAATAAAACCTATAATAGTGGCTCTAATAATAATTGGTTTAGTAATAATACAACCTGATATGGGAACCGCTATTATAATAGGATTAATTACAATACTAATGTTTTATGGAGTACCTATAGATAAAAAAAATAGAAGTATATTTAATAAAATATTTATAGGTGGAATAGTAGTAGTAATATTAGCTCTTATAACTGCTGGAACAAGTCTTTTAAAAGATTATCAATTAGATAGATTTAAGTTTCTAGATCCATGTGAAAGATATCAAGAAAAAACTGGATATCAATTATGTAATAGTTTTATAGCTTTTAAAAATGGGGGATTAAATGGACAAGGAATAGGAGCTTCTACTCAAAAATATTTATATTTACCAGAATCTTATACTGATTTTATTTTCCCAATAATAGTAGAAGAGTGGGGCTTAATTATTGGAATAATAATAATTTGTATTTATGCTTTTATATTATTTAGAATAATTAGATTAGCAAGAAGAGCTAGTAATTTAAGGGGAAGTCTAATTTGTTATGGAGTATTTATATATTTATTAGTCCATATTATAGTCAATTTATTTGGTGTAATGGGTGTTATGCCTTTGACTGGTGTTCCTTTACCGTTTCTATCATATGGTGGTAGTTATACAATTTGTTTAATGATTGCTATGGGTCTGGTACAAAGAGTAGCTATAGAATCAAAAAAGAATAAGAATTAAATATTAGTAATATAAAAATAATTTATTAGTGATAAGAAAAAAATCAAGCTATACATCATTCGAGTATTCCTTGATTTTAATGTTTTATTAAATAAATATTTTTTATATATAATACTAATAAAATTATTCGTTTTTATATTTTGATTAATCTTCTTCTAGTGCAATAATAATATTATTTGCTATTCTTTCAACAACAGGAACTGCTACACTATTACCTGCCTGTTTATACAATTTAGCATCACTCATATTTTCAGGTAATTTGTAATTTTTAGGATAACCTTGAGCATAAAAACATTCTATAGGTGTTATTTTTCTAATGCCATATTTTGTTTTTATCAATGGAACATTATGGCCACCCTCTCCCATATTTGCAGTTAAGGTTGGAACTAGTTTACTTTGATTTTTTCTAACATATTTTCTTCTCCATTGATATACTGTTGAATCATCATCCATTGCTTCAATTAACATATTATACATTTCTTCTTTATATTTATCTTTAGTATAATAATATTTATTATCTACTTTATTATCAAAATCAAATATATCTTTAATTCTCTTTGTCAAAGGTATTGGCATTGGCATTCTAAATCTTTCAAAATCTTTTTCATCTCTGAATGCTACGATATATATTCTTTCCCTATTTTGTGGAATATTACCATATTCACAGGCATTTAATACTTGTGAATTAATTTTACTTTTATAGCCTGCTTTCTCAAGACTTTTTATAACTGTTCTAAATGTATTTCCATTATCATGTCCTACTAAATTTTTAACATTTTCTAAAAAAATTACTCTTGGTTTTTTTTCTTTAAGTTGTGTTAAACATATGTCAATACTTTAGGAAAATGTCTTAAATTTTTTTAAACATTTGCGGGAAAA
>CAYYXX010000067.1:0-2546 GCA_964475905.1 uncultured Clostridium sp.
CCCCAGTTCTACACCGTACGTGACTATTTCTAGTCATACGGCGTGCCATCACTTATATTCTTTATCATAGAATTATTTCTAATAATTCAAAGATTAATAACTAATTAACGGCAAACTGTTCTCCTTTCTTATTTCATTTATTTTCTCTAGTTGTTCATTTTTTACCCCTCTTATTAGATTAGATATTTCTATTATATCATCTACCTCCCTTAGTTTTAGTAATTTTTCTATTTTACTATTTATAATAATTATGTTATCATATTTATCAGATCCGTGTTCTTTTATTTTTATAGTTTTGATATCTGCTAAATCAAATATTTGATTATTTGTTATAGCATATCTTCCTAATTGTCCACAGAACTTTGATATTACATTATCATTAAATTCTACACTTTCATGTATTTTTGGGTTATTTAGTAACTTTTCCATTACGAATAAATTATTAATTTCCAATGTTTTATAATAGTGTTTTCTAGATTTTTTTTCAAAGTAGTTTATTTTGTTTCCTCTATATCTAGGTTCATTATATCTTACTTTGCCTATTTCAACTAAAGGTTTTCCTCTAATAAATGGTACTTTGTTTTCACTACCATTTTTGTAAGTGAGAACATCTTTCATCTTAGTTTTAATATACCAACTTGTATGCCAACGTAGTTTATGTAAATCTTCTGTTATGTTAGTTGCTTTTTCATAATAATTATGAATACCTCTAACAAGACTATTATACTTATCTATTTGATATGTATTTTCTTTTACATTATCTTTTGTCTTTTTTATTTTTCTTATTTGTTTCTTTACTTTTTCTTTTGTACTATCAAGTGCTTTCTCTGTCATATGGCTTACTATTTTATATTTTCCTTTATGTATTTTAACTTTTAATTTAATACCTAGAAAATATGAATAGTTTCTTTTTAGATTTATTATCTTTGTTTTCTCTTCACTTACTTCCAAACTTAATCTTTCTTTTAACCATTTAGTAGTCTTTTCCAACATATTCCTTGCAACCGAATAAGTCGGACACAGGATTTTGACATCATCAGCATATCGCACAAATCTTATGCCTTTTGGTGCTTTGCTTTCTAACCACCAATCTAGTTCATTTAAAACTAAGTTTGCAAGTAGTGGTGAAAGTATTCCTCCCTGTGGAGTTCCCTTTTCCGGTACTCCAACTTTAATGATTTCAGCCTTTAACATTTTGGAAATTAAAGATAATAAGTTTTTATCTCTGACACCACTTGTCCATAATTGTTTTATTAGTTTACCATGATTTACATTATCAAAGAACCCTTTTATATCTAAATCTATGACAAAATATAATTTATCTTTTATAATGTAATTAGTGAACTGGGCTATTGCTCTTGATGTACTTCTTCCTTTTATAAAGCCATTGCTATTGTTATGGAACTTGGCTGTAAGTATTGGTTCTAGTATTTGATAGACTGCTTGTTCAACAATTTTATCCTCAGGTTCTTTTATTCCTAAATATCTTACTTTCCCATTACTTTTTAATATGCCAACTCTTTTTACCATAGATGGAGTATAGTTTGCGATAATTTCTTTTGTTTCCTTTAGATAATTCCACAATTTCATACTTCCTATAAATGACATATTCTTTCCACTTAATCCACATGTTTTACTTCCATTATTTGTTTTAATATTTCTATATGCTAATCTTAGGTTGTTGTCACTCATAATGTATTGGATTAATGAATAGAAATTTTGTCCTTTTTGACTTTTACTATAAAGAAAATCAAATAATTCTTGCATACAATAGTATTCGTTATTTCTAAGATGCGTTATTTTAGTTAACTCTTCCATAGTCAGTCAGTACACTTTCATGCCTTATACTTCTTTTAGTCTATAATAGAACCTATGTATTTACTATACTTTTCTATGTAAGAATATAACTGACTAATGCCTTTCCCTCCACATCTTATTATCAATGCTTCATCGGTACTTTGACATCGCTTTCCCCTAGATTAAGTTAAGTTATATACTTATTTAGTACTTTCCTTAACAATACCGTCATCGCAGAGTAGTCGCTCGTGTATTCTAGGCTTATCACGTTCCAACAAGATTATCTATACATATATACTTTTAGGTTTTTCCTGTGAGCCTGTATGCTTGATAATGCCTTTAACATTATATGGTTTTTCATAAAAGGTATTTTTACTCAACCACACACACAACACAATTGTGTCTATAGCATTTCTACTATATTAATTCTAGACCCGTACATTCGGAAATTCGTCAGTTTATATTATCACTAATATAATCCATTCTAACCATGAGTATTTTGTAGACCACCGTCCTATAGGTTACATATCATACCTCTATGACACTTTCCTTTATATTTCTATAATTAGGGTAACTCTCGGTCGACTTTAGCGAGCTCTCGTACATCTTAATCACTACCAACTAATTTGCACGTCGCAGTCTTTATGGAAAGCATTTCAGAACGTTACTTCCTCATTCTACTTTTCATCTTGTCAGTTGTATGACTTTAACATCATACTCTAAACTTTTCATTTAGAAACGTTTCGCAC
>CAYYXX010000068.1:0-2515 GCA_964475905.1 uncultured Clostridium sp.
GTCATTGATGTCGTTTAAGACACCATCTATATCTAAAAATATTATTTTATTCATAATTATTTAAGAATTCTTTAAAAGATATAGCAATATCTTTAGGTAATATTTCTTCTAATTCTTCTACTGAAGCTTCTTTCATTTTAGATATTGTTTTATATTTTTTAAGTAGTCTATTCTTTCTTACTTCACCTATTCCATCTATATTATCTAATATACTAGATAATGCACCTTTACTTCGAATATTCTTATGATAACTTATAGTAAAGTTATGTACCTCATCTTGCATTCTAGTAAGTAACATAAATAGATTACTTCTCTTATCTATCTTTATTTCAGTAAGTGGTTCTAAACCAAGAAGCATATTAGTACTATGCGTATCATCTTTTTTAAGACCTGCGACTGGAATATTAAGACCTAGTGATGTTATCACTTCTCTTGCTACATTTATTTGTCCTACTCCTCCATCTACAATAATAAGATCAGGCTTTTCCAAATTATCTTTTAGTACCCTAAAATATCTCCTATAAATTACCTCTCTCATAGTTCCATAGTCATCATTTTTATCATTAGTAATTTTAAACTTACGATAATCATTTTTAGAAGGTCTTCCCATTTTAAATACTACCATTCCTGATACATTAAAACTACCAAACAAATTAGAATTATCAAATAATTCTATTCTATCTACTTTATCTAAATTTAATTTATTTTTTAAATCTTCTAAAGCTTCTTCTAGCTTATCTTCATCTTTCCTAATATAAGTCATTTGTTCTTCAAAATAAATCCTAGCATTATCATAAGCTAAATCTAATATTTTCTTTTTTTCTCCCTTTATTGGAGTTATAAACTTTATATTAAATATACTACTAAAAGATATATTATCCACTATATCTGGTACTAATATTTCCTTAGGCATAGATACATTCTTACTATAAAAATCTAATAAATAATTAGACAGTTCTTCTTCATAAGTTCCTACCATAGGAAATATAATTCTATTTCTATCTAATAGTTTTCCCCCTCTTACAAATAAAATTTGAATACTAATATAATTATCTTTAGCATAATAACCTACTATATCAGTATTTACTTTACTATCTAAATCAACTTTTTGCTTCTCAGTAGTTATATTAATATAATTTAATAATTCTTTATATTCCATTGCTTTTTCATAATCTAACTTCTCTGAATAATTATACATTTTTTCTTTTAACCTATCAGTTAATACCTTAGTATTACCATTTAAAAATGAAATAATTTCACTCTTCATTTCCTTTATTTTATCTTCATCTACTTGATTAACACAATAACCTAAACATTCCCCTATGTGATAGTAGAGACAAGCTCTCTTTTCATAAGTAGTACACTTTCTAAGTGGATATATTCTATTTAATATCTCTACTACTTTTTTAGCTGCTCCCACATTAGGATATGGTCCAAATAAATTATTTTTTACTTTCTTTATATTTATTTTTCTTATTATCCTAAGTGTTGGTACTTTATCATTTGTAAGTTCTATATATGGATACGATTTATCATCTCTATATAAAATATTCCATTTAGGATTATACTTCTTTATTAAATTTATTTCTAATAATAAACTTTCCATTTCAGTATTAGTAACAATATATTCAAAATGATCTATCTCTCTTACTAATAATTTAGTCTTACCAGTATGTTCTCTATTAAAATAAGAAGATAATCTATTTTTTAAATTCTTACTCTTACCAACATATATAACAATATTATCTTTATTTTTCATAAGATAACAACCCGGTAAATGTGGTACTAAAGATAACTCTTCTTTAAACATATAGATCACCTTCTTTATAAATAAAAAGCCCTATTAGGACTTAATCTTCTATTAATGGCGGAGTAGGAGGGATTTGAACCCTCGCAGCAGTTTCCCACTCTATACCCTTAGCAGGGGCACCTCTTCAGCCTCTTGAGTACTACTCCGTTGCTACATATATAAGTTTATATTAAATTTAAGGAAATGTCAACTAATTTTAGCCATTTTTATATCTTCTTTATCTTTATAAATATTTATCATATCTATTACTATTTGTTTTATTTCTTCATCATCACTACTCTTATTTAGTCTATTATCATATTCTTCTATTTCTTTTATAATTTCTTTATTACTTAAAAGATATTTATTAATTTTTAATTCTTTATTATATACCGATTGTATTTTTTGAATATTATCATAATTCTTTGTTAAAGCTACTACTACATTATACTTTCCATCTTCTTCATAATAAATATAATTAGAACTAATAGTACTAGCCTTCATTTCATCATAATTATTATATGTAGTATCTAATAAAAGATATATTATATTAGAATTCAAAGTATTACTTTCCTTTTCTTCATAAATACTAAACATTAATCTACCACAGATAAACCCGCAGAAGACTGCTACTGTAAGAGGAAACATTATTTGTTTTATTTTCTTTCTCATTCTATCACCAAAAATATTATATAACTACTTACCTATATTTTTTGTCGAATTATA
>CAYYXX010000069.1:0-2492 GCA_964475905.1 uncultured Clostridium sp.
TATTATTTTACTGATTTAGGACTTAGAAATGTAAGATTAAATTTTAGACAGCAAGAAGAAAATCATTTAATGGAAAATATAATTTATAATGAATTATTAATTAGAGGATATAATATTGATGTAGGAGTAGTAGAGGTAAGAAATAAAGATGGTAGAGTATACTATGAAATAGATTTTGTTTGTAATATGGCAAGTAATAGATATTATATTCAATCAGCTTTAAATATTGATACTCCAGAAAAAAACTATCAAGAATCTAGAGCTTTAAATTCTGTAGGAGATAATTTTAAGAAAATAATAGTAGTAAGAGATGATATAAATTTATGGCATAATGAAGATGGTATTTTGATTATTGGTATAAAAGAATTTTTGTTAAATAAGAATAGTTTAGAATTATAAAAATGAGTAATGGAAGATATTATAAATTCCATTCTTTTTTATTATATTTCTAGGTACATATTAATATTGTAGAGAGAAATGTTACTTAAAATATAGAATTTATTTTATTATTAGGCAAGTGTAAATTAGAAATGAAAGAATATAATAGATTAGTTATTAGAAAAATTATCATAACTGATATAAACCAGAGGGATTACCTATGATGATAACACTAGTACTATCTACTAATAGTAAAAAGATGCTTAAAAATAATGTACTAGTAAGAAAGATGGTAGGTATAGAGACTGCTGGTTCTTTGAATATTTTATTTACTGATAAAACGGGTACAATAACAAAAGGTCAAATGGAAGTAGTAGGAATAATGCTTGGTAATTTAAGTCAATATTCTTCTAAAATAAACTTAAAAGAACCATATCAAAGAGTATTAGAAGCTGCTATTATGTATAATAGTGATAGTGAATATGATAGAGTAACGCATAAAGTAATAGGAGGTAATATTACAGATAAAGCATTACTTTCTTTTGCAGGAAAATATAAAGAAAGTAATATAAAAATAATAGAAAAATTACCATTTAATAGTAAGAATAAATATTCTATAAGTATAATAGAAAAAGATAATAGAAAAATAAAACTAATAAAAGGAGAACCAGAGAAAATAATTAATTCATCAATAAATTACTTAGATGATAATGCAAAAATAAGAAATATAGAGAAAGATAAAATATTAAAATATATAGAAAAAGAGACAAAAAAAGGACTACGTGCCGTAGCAGTAGCTATATCAGATAGTACTTATAATATAGATAGTATTAGAAAGAATACTCTAGTTGGAATAATCTTTATCAAAGATGAAATAAGAAAAGAAGCTAAAGAGGGAATAGAAAAAATAAAATCTGCTAAAGTAAATGTAGTAATGGTAACAGGAGATTCAATGTCTACTGCTAACTCTATAGCTAAAGAAGTAGGGTTAATAGAGGGTAGTGAAGATATTTCTATAACTTCAAGTGAATTAAATAAATTAACAGATGAAGAAGTAAAAAAAATAATACCAAAATTAAAAGTAGTAGCAAGAGCTATGCCAGAGGATAAAAAAAGATTAGTAACTTTAGCTAAAGAATTAAATCTAGTAACTGGAATGACAGGGGATGGGGTAAATGACTCAATAGCTTTAAAAAAATCAGATGTATCTTTTGCTATGGGGAGTGGTACTGAAGTAGCTAAAGAAGCTTCAGATATTGTAATAATAGATAATAATATATTATCTATAGCTAAAGCTATATTATATGGAAGAACTATATTTAAAAATATAAGAAAGTTTATTATATTTCAATTGACTATTAATTTAACTGCTACTAGTTTAGCTTTAATAGGTCCTTTTATAGGGATACCTTCACCAATAACAGTAATACAGATGTTATGGATTAATATGGTAATGGATACATTAGCATCTCTTGCTTTTTCTTATGAACCTCCAAGAGATGAATATATGAAAGAATTACCTAAAAAGAAAGAAGAATCTATTATTAATGAATATATGTTTAATGAAATAATTGTATCTAGTATCTATCTATTAATAATATCAATATTATTCTTAAAACTTCCTATAATAAAAAATATCTTTATAAATAGTAATCATCATATGACAGCTTTCTTTACTTTATTTATCTTATTAGCAGTTAATAATTTATTTAATGCTCGTAGTCATAGAATAAATATATTAAATCATATAAAAGAGAATATTCCTTTTATCTTAATAGTAGTATTTATAATAATAGTTCAGTTAACAATAATATATTCTGGTATAACATTATTTGTACCTACTAAAATAAACTTAAAAGAAATATTAATAATATTTATTTTATCTCTATCTATTATACCTGTAGATATTATAAGAAAATTAATAGTAAAGAAATTAAAAGGAAATATAGGGGTATAAAATAATAAAATAATTTAGGTATTGTAAATATCTTTTATTTATGATATTATTAGTATGTAAATAATTGAAAGGAGATGCCCTGTATGAATAGTTATAACAAGCTTAAGATAGTATGGAAAAAGGCGAACATTTGTACGGGGGGGGGTCTCGTATAAGC
>CAYYXX010000070.1:0-2191 GCA_964475905.1 uncultured Clostridium sp.
TATGCACCTCTTCAAGTAACTTCTTATCAGGATTCTCTATAGTAAAGTACATAATAAAATTAATAAAAGTCAATGTAATAGAAATTATTGTAATATATGGATTTTTCATAAATATATACATAAGAATCAATGAAACTATAATAGTAACAATTAATGGTATATTCTTTTTTGATATATTCTTAAAATTACCAAGTACTATTAATAAAGATAACATTACATATAACCCACAAGAAATATATGTTGGTATTAAAAAAGGTCCTGTTATAGTTATTATATCATTATTTTCAATTAAATTAGTATTCAATATAAATATCAAAGCAAACATAACTATATCAAAAATAATAGTCCCATACATAATTTTTTTAAACTTATTACTTTTATTATTTGTCTTTGTAGTAACTAGAATTGTATATAAAAATAAGCAATTAGTAAATATTATAAGAAAACTAGCATCAAATCTATTCATTGTACAAATAATAAAATTAGTTAACATAGATATTTCATTCAAACTCTTCCCTATTACCAAAGATTTTTCTAAAGTTACTAAAATACTATCAATCAAAATACAAACAAGCATTATTGAAAACATATTATTTTCAAATAATTTAATTCTTTTTTTGCTAAAATAAACTATTATAAGTAATAACGAAAACACTATTGCCCATATTGGCATAAAAAGTTCTAAAATCATACTATCAACCTCATCTATTCTGTAAAAATTATAACACAGTAGTCAAAAAAAATAAATAGCAAAACAACTATTTATTTCTAGCTAACACCAACACTCTAGCATTACCTTTAGTTACCTCCACATTATCTAAACAAGCAAATACATCTTTTTCACTATATTTTTCAGGATTAATATATACTGACTTTTTTTCTTCTTCATAATTATAACATCCATTAGTCGTAGCAATTAAGTTATTCTTATAATTTTCCCAATAATTACAATCAATATCATCTCTTTTCATCTCCGTATATAATTGCCACTTCAAAGAAGCTAATATATCTCTTAATTTACCAACACATACTACCTTTCTCATCTTTGAAATCAAACCTAAAATCTTTTCTATTCTATTCATTATACTATAGAGACAACTATTTATTTCTAATTTTTCTTTATAATCTATTACTCTATTTCTTAAAGTTTCTGCATATACTTCTACTTTATCAGTATCCCTTTCCTCTTTTAAAATATTAATCATTAATATTAAATACCTTTTAATATCCATTTCAATATCAGTATTATATATTAATAAATCAATACATTTATTAATTAATTTCAATTGACTATCAATAATATAATTATATGTATCTTCATCAATTTCTGTAATATCAAATACTTTACCCCTTTTTGAATAAGTAATATTATTATCTTGATATGTAGCAATAGGTACTATTTTAGCATTAGTACTTTTAGCAACTTCATATATACCAAGATGAAGTTCTAATACAGGAAGACTATCATCTAAATTCCAAGTCCCCTCAGGAAACATTATAATATTTCCCCCATTATCTATTGTATATATCATCTTTTCAATAGAAGACTTTCTACTAAGTAAACTATTTCTATCTACTAAAATAACTCCATTTATCCATAATCCAATACCATGAAATGTATTATAAAAATCTTTTAAATTACCATATAATAAATATGTATGTCTACCTGCTAATTTCATTGAAAATACAATATCATCATAAAAAGCATGCGTACAAGCATATATAACTTTATCATCTTTTACTTCATTTCCAACATTATCATTATTTATTAACTTACTCTTAGTAAAAATCATCATAATATTTCTATATACTGGACTAATAATTTTTCTAATCATTAAACCATATTTAGAAACAACTTTATCCAGATTATCACTTAATAAATAATTTAAAAATCTATTATTCACTTATTATACCCCCATAATTCTAGCCTAAATTAATTCTATCAATCAACCTAATAACCTCATCATAACTCTCATCTAATAGTTCTAATCTAAAAGACTTAATTCCAATGCCAATATAATACTCTATTTTATCTAAATAGTCAATATTTTTATAATGTATAATATAAATAATTTGAATGAATACTTAAATGCACCAGTAAAGAATATAATGGTCAAATTAGTCTTTCATTCGAGCTAATATAAATTTCCTTTACAAAAAATAAGTACCCTATTTCTAGTACTTATCAATC
>CAYYXX010000071.1:0-2133 GCA_964475905.1 uncultured Clostridium sp.
TAAATGCTTTATTGTAAGATTTTTTCATTATCTCACCTCCCTTATCTTACACAAGCATTATATCATGCCCCCCCCCCCGTGTTTGTCAATAGAAAAAGAGAATTTTCTTCTCTTTTTTACATTTTTTTACACTATTTTCTTTATACACCTAATTCATTATTAAATATTTTCTTGTAAGAATACTTTTATTACTACAATACTTTATTACATATTTATCAATTTCTTTACATATTATTATTCCTATTGTCTTATTTTGATTATATTTCTTTATATTATCATCTATATAATTCATATACATATTTATTTGCCCAATATGTTCTTTTTTAAATTCTGTTATTTTTAATTCAATTACTATATATGAATTATAATCTATATTAAACAGTAAGAAATCTAAGTAATTATACTTATCTCCTACTTTGATTTTGTATTCATGTCCAACATACATATAGCCACTTCTTAAACTACTTAAAAAAGAATCTATATCTTCTAATATAACTCTTTGTAATATCTTTTCACTTACTATTTCATAATTATTCTTATTATATATAACTATTGGATTTGGTATTAAATCCGGTACATTTACTTCTTCATTAATTAGCTTATCTTTAGTTTCTTGTGGCAATCTTTCATATTACTTGGATTTGATTTTTGTCCTTAATTCATTTCTACTTAAATTATTCTTTTTACATAAATCTATATAATACTTTACTGCATTAATATCTTTTAATGGAAGTAATTCAGTATAATGACTCCAGGACAATTGTGTCGCCACTTGCGACACTTTTTCATTTTCAAATATTTCATAGAATTGTTTCATCCTAAATAAAGTCCTTTTATTATACTTACTTCCTACTTCGTTTACTAACTTTTCTGCATATTTTCCTATAATATTCTCACCGTAGACACTCCCTGCTTCACTTAATAATTTTCCTATCTCATAATAAGACTTAACTCTATTTCTATTTTTAGAATAGTCTTTTATTTTATCAAATGTTTCAGCATCAATTATTATATTTTTTATTTGATCATAGTAGTTCATGAACAATACCTCCTAATAATATATATCCTAAAAATAGCCCGGATTCCCCTATAAATATAGAAAAAAATAAGAAAATATATAACTTATTTTCTTATTTTATATTAATTAATACTTAATGTATATGGATTATTAATTGATCCTAAATCCTCACCTATTCCATTTAAATTAACATTAGACTTTAGATAGACAGATGAACGGAGGTTTTAATGAATCAAAATACTTATATCCAACACTCAGTCATCCTTTTGCAAAACAATATCAACCACACTTATAGGCCTAACTAATAATTTTGCACTACTAGTGAGAGGTTTTATATTATTTTTAATCAAAGTTTCCTTATCATATTCAATATGATTATTTTAAAAAAACCATCTCACAATTTCCTATATGAAATATAGATTTACTAATAAAAATTGTCGTTTTTATTTTAGAACTTTATACATAAATGTTTCAATATCATAATTATCTTAATCAAAAGTATACTTATGAACTCAAAGAAAGGGTTACAGTAATTATTTCATTAGGTAATACGGATTTATCAAATATTGAGAAAAGATAATTAAATTATATGTGTAGGAACAAAAATATAAGCATTTGAAAATGTATTAATAAAAGTAGTTGAAATATTTTTTTGTACTACAAAACAAATTGAAGGAAATATTCAAGATTAATTAAAAAAAGAACAAATGAAATAAATAAGATAAAGCAAGTTTTAAGAGAAGCAAATTTGATTTTTAACAAATGTTCTCCTCACTGAAAATTATTGACACTTTTACCACTATTTTTCAATGGAACTTCAAAATATGTATTATTATCTACATATTTATTATATTTTTTTCTTGATAATTTATAATAAGTTTATTCAAAAATTATAAGATAAACTTATATCTTATGATTCAGATAATATTTAATTTATTAATAAAATATTATCTAGTAGCATTACTTTAATTTATTTTAATATATATAATATTCTATTATCAGAGATAATACTTTCTAATAATATATTAGACATTTTTCTCTAAAAAAAATACTTAAGCATTATAAAATGTAACCTATAAAGTGGACTCTTAAAAAAAGAGAGACCTACTTTATAG
>CAYYXX010000072.1:0-1830 GCA_964475905.1 uncultured Clostridium sp.
GTATTACTGTATTTAGCATTTTTACATCTGGATTTTCGATGGTAAAATACATTATCATAAAGCAAAATGTAAATAAAAAATTTTCATACATAATATTGGGAATATAAATTCGACATACTATACCAATTATATAAAAGAAAAATAATACCGCAAATGGAATATTCTTTGATAAATTATTCTTATTTTTTATAAATACTATAATCATAAAAATTATCATTATCAAAAAATATATAACCGTAGAACAAAATGTAATATTGTACGATAAACCTGTACCATCTAAAATATTAGAATAATTAATAACTGTCAGCGGTGTGAACAATATTAATAAAAATAGAATAAAAAATGAATTTAATAATATTCCATTTATGATTTTCTTAGTATTATTTTTCAAATTTGTTATCAAAAGTATATAGCAATCAATATAGACAGTCAACAATAGCATTAGAGACATATATATTTTTTGTAATATTTGGATAATAATATCAGTTCCAATAGTCTTTGCAAAAATAAAAGTTACAACTGCTAAAATTGCATCAACAATATTAATTATTAATAATTTCTTATAAATTTTAGTTTCAATATTATCAACCCTTTTTTTACAAAAAAACAAAAGCATCAAAAAAATTGATAAAATAGCCGTACAAACAGGTAATACTAAAGTATCCACGTTACATCACCTACCATAGAAATTTTATCATAATTATATTAATTTAACAATATATAAAAAATAGACTATTTTGCAAGGTGCTTTTGAAATCCAAACACTTCTTCAGGCGAAGTAATTGTTTTATCGTGATACATCGTATCTATAACATCTTGTACAGTAAATCCATAACCACACTTATCTATTATTTCTTGTTGGTATTCTTCAAGTGATATACTAGCAACTTTTTCTCTTTTTTCAACTCCATTGTAATCCCATATCCTCCATTTTTCTGTTGCCATTCTATCACGTAACAAAGCTGTCAATTCTTTTACAGAAACACCACCAACTTTATTCATTTGAATATTTTCACCTATACTCACGATAAAATTATTATTATATTGTTCAATTGCCACAGGGATAATATCAGCACCTGTTTCTTGAGCCATAATTGAAGCACCATCGTATAACTTCATCACAGGTAGATTTTGAGTTATATTCCAAGCACCCTCTGGATATATTAAAAGATTTCCACCATTATTAAGTAATTCTATACTTCTTTCTTTAGCTATTTTTCTATCAGTTTTATCACAGGTTTCTAACGGAATCATACCATTCAAAAATAACAATAGTCCAGATAAATCTTGATATATTCCTTTAGGGTCTCCCAAAAATAAATATGCTGGTTCTTTTATTGCTTCAAATGCTCTTTGAATGTCATTTCCACCTATATGAGTACATGCGTATATTTTAGGATTACAAGTTTTTATTCGATCATCATTTATTATTTTTATACTTTCTTTAGCAATTAATCTATCTATTTTAATAATTAAAACCAAAAGACTATGAATTTTATTTCTTAATTTAATATTTTTTAAAGGCTTCTTGTGTTCAAATTCCCATTTTCGCTTTTGCATATAATATTTTGATAATTCATTAATACTTAATTTTCGTAATTCCATCAAATTTCTTTTTGTAAACTTCATTTTAGTCACCTCTAATATATTCTGATATTCCCTTTTTATAGCGTTTATTATAACATTTTTTATGTTTTTGTCAAATAACAATTAATTGCACACCATTTGTTAATTTATGTCTATTATATAACTACTAATAAATCCATCTTTAGTCCTATAATTTTTTAGGATATTTAACTATTTCCTACTTTTTTATAATATTTGTTATAC
>CAYYXX010000073.1:0-1819 GCA_964475905.1 uncultured Clostridium sp.
GTAATTTAGGAGATAGTAGTGATGCTAAGAACATAGTATTCTATGTTGTTGAATCTGATGAAGATAGTGTATCATTAATTATGGGAAAAGAATTAGTACGAAGCGCGTGGTGTAATTATTCTGATTATATTGAAGCTGGAGGAACATATGATGAATGGACATCTAGTATGGATAAAGGTAATTATAATACGTTTTATATGGGAAATCAAACAAAATACGGTCCAGTAACTGCAAATAAAGCAATAGCAAATAAAACGACAAGTTGGACAAAAATAAGTCCAAGCCAAATCAGTTTACCATCTGTAAGTCAAATAGAGAATGCTAATTGGTTAGTACTTAGAAAAGGTGGGAATCCAGAAAATATACTATTACTAGATGATGTTGATGCAACCTTGATTCGAGTTGCTTACGGTGAAGCAACTGACCATGGTAGCGGATATAGTAGTAGCGATTACCGTACAATGATTGGGTATAGACATGCTGATCAATATGCAGATATTCGTCCAGTAATAACAATTCCTAAATCACAATTAGGATAAAAGTGCTTGCAAAAGTACTTTTTTTTTATTATAATAAGTGTTAGAAAGTACACAAAAAGGAGTTAGTTATGGAAGAATATTCAGTTATATTAGAAACATTAATAAGTGTTTTTACAGTAGAAAATGGTGTAGTAGAAGTTTTACTTATGAAAAAGAAAACAGATCCTTATCGGGGATATTGGATTTTGCCAACAAATATATTGACAAATAAAGAAACAATTGAAGAGAATATACAAGCTACAATCAAGAACAGATTGGGTTTTCCTAATATGTATTTAGAACAGGGCCATATTTTTAGTGATTTATCTCGTGACAAAGAAGAACGTATTATTGGGGTATCTTACATTGGACTAATTGATACTAAAATGTTAGAAATAAAAAAAGAAGATAGAAGGGATTTAGAATTAAAATGGTTTAATATAAATGATATTCCAAAGATGGGGTACGATCATGAAGAAATTGTGAAAGACAGTATTAAACTATTAAGAAAAAAATTGTTAAATAGTAAAGTTCTTCGAAATTTGTTTCCGAGTGATTTTACGCTTCCAGAAATACAAAAAGTATATGAACAAATATTAGGACGTGAATTAGATCGACGTAATTTTCGCAAAAAGTTTATTAATCTGGGAATTGTTGTTGATACTGGAGATAAAAACATTGGTGGAAATGGTCGACCAGGAAAGTTATATCGCTTTAATGATAATTTAAAGGAAAAGGATTTATTTTAGTATGAATAATGATCGTGGATGGGGTTTACGAAATGAATTATGGATTTGTTTAGCTATGACAATTTTCTTTGTTATTGCTGTTATTCTTATAAATAGTGTTTTTAATAGTATGGATAGTGATATGATTTTATCACAAAATAAGAAAGATGTTGAGCAAACTAATAAAAAGAATAATTCTGATACTAAAAAAGAAATAGATGATAATCATGATATATTAGAAGATAAATTAGTTATAGCAGGTAGAAAATACGCTAATAAGTATTTGCTAAGTCAAAATGTAGGGAGTACAAAAATAGTAACAGTTGTTAGGTTGCAAACAGAAAATATTTTAGAGCCTTTGAAAATGAATAATATCCAATGTAGTGGGTATATTAAAATAGAAAAAATAGAAGATGATTTTAAATATTATCCATATATAAATTGTGGAAGTTTATATAAAACAGTAGGGTATAATGAATCTTTAGATAATATTGATTTGTAAATAAAAAAAGTTGTAAAAAAAAGATTGACAAACATATATTAAAAATGGTATATTATTATCGCATTTAGTGA
>CAYYXX010000074.1:0-1655 GCA_964475905.1 uncultured Clostridium sp.
ACACATTTTTCGTATACTCAAAATGTGCCATAAAATGCTATACATTGTATCATATTATTAATAAAAATCAAAGTGAAAAACAACCAATTTATGGCTGTTTTTCATTATCCTTATCATTTTTTTCAAATAATAATTCTATATCAATATCTAAAGCTTCTGCTATATTACTGACTGTATCAAGAGAAAAATTCTTTTTACTATTTGGAGCTTCTATTCTCCGTATAAATTCATGTGAGTACTCTGTTTTTTCAGCGAGCTCTGCTTGCGTCATTTTTCTACTTTTACGATATCTTTTGATATTTTTTGCTACTGTTTCATAAATATCACTATGTTTATCTTTCCTTTTTTTCATAGAAGACCACCTTAATCTTATTTTCTCACAAAATTAACATTTTTTATGTAAACTATTCGGTTACATTTTTAAGATTAAATGTTTAGTTAAGATACATTTTGATAATTATTTAGTATTTTCTTTAATGTCTTCTTTTCACTACGGGATACTTGAATTTGATTCATACCTAGGATATTTGCTACTTCACTTTGAGTTTTATCTTCGAAATATCTTAAATGTATTAGCTCTTTATATGGACTTTCTAAATTATTTACTACTTCGTTTAATAAAAGATAATCTATGTTATAGTAATCTTTATTATCACTTAGGGTATCGATTAGTGATAAATCTTTACCATCACTATATATTGTCTTTTCTAAACTGTCTATTTGGCTCATAGCATTAATTGAGGCTTCTATTAATTTAGGATCAATTTCTAAAAATAGTGATAATTCATAGATTGTGGGATCTTTCATTAATTTTTGACTTAAAAGATTTCTAGCTGTATTTATTTTTTTGTATAAGGCTATATATTCTTTTGATATCTTTATTTCTCTATTGTTATTTATATAATTATATATTTCTCCATATATGTATTTATAAGCATATGTCGAAAGTTTGGTATTTGCATTTTTTTTATAATTATTGTAAGCTTTGATAACTCCTATTACCCCTACTTGGTATAAATCTTCTTTATCATATCCTTTAAAATATTTATTTATTATTGCATAAATTAAATTACTAGTAGTGCTTATTACATCGCCATATTTATTCATTAAATCATCCTTTCAAATAATTTAAAAGCATCGTACTCTCTATCTATTTTTGGTATACCTTTTAATAATTTATTTGATATATTGAATTTATCACAGATTATGAATTTATTATTGTTTTCTTCATACAGTTTGTATATTTTGTTTAGATATTTGATACTATAATTGTCTATTGAGTATATATTATCAATATTTAAAACTATATACTTAAAGTCTTTATCTATAACTCCTTTTATTGTATTTTTATTTAAGTCTCCTTTTAATCTTATAAAAAGAATTCCTTTACTAAATTCCATATTTGTTTTAAGCAATTTTTTCACTCTCCTTTTATAATTTAGCATACTTTCTTTTGAAAATATACTAATTCGACAAAACTAGTCATTTGTTTTAATCGACATTTTTATTGTTATTAAAATAAAAAAGCGTGCAAATTTTTGAACGCTTTTTCTTATATAATTACTACATACTACTTTCTATAGATTTGATTTCTTGAATTGATCTTCCAGTTATTTTTGATATGACACTATATTCTATATTTTCTATTAGCATGT
>CAYYXX010000075.1:0-1574 GCA_964475905.1 uncultured Clostridium sp.
AAAAGTGGCTGCGCCACGCTCCTTCGGAGAAATATTTTTAATATTACAAATAAAACCATAGAGATTGTTTCACTCTATGGTTTTTGTATTATGATCTATAAGTTTTTTCCATATACTCCCTGATACTTTTGCGGTCTCATCACTCCGCCACATTTTTCGCATGAAAAACAAGGCGGTTCATCTATGTTGCTTTGATCCATCTCATCAAAGTATTCTACAACCTCCTTCGGTATATTTTCTTCATACTTACATTGTGTGCAAATATACAATATATTTTCTTTGTCCAATATATATCCCTCCAACTACGTTGTTGTCGGATTTATTCTACCATATATTATTCCTTTTGTAATTGCATATAATTCTATAACTTCTTCTAACTTTTCCTCTGTTTCCTTCAAAATTTTCTTCTTTAGATATTCTCTTATAGATCCATATTTCCTATAAACTATATCATAAAATCTCATCTTCTTATTACATTTAGGACAATCACACGGGCTTACTCCGAATGCTGCTAAAATCCTATATTCCCATTTATGCAAAGACTTTTTTAATTCTAATATTCTATCATCAATCATCTTTATAAAATTATTTTGTCCTTTGTTTCTCCTAGAATAAATTCCAAAATACCTTATCATTTTAAAATTTTTCTCTGGTATATGTATTATTAATTTCTTAATAAATTCATGTGCGTGAACCGTTTCAATAACTTCTTTATTATCTTCATGTCTAGTATATTTATATGTTACATTCACTCCATCATAATTAAGTATTCGAGACTCAGCAATAGCTGGTCGTCCTACATATCTTCCTACATATTTAGCAGCAACTTTAGCAGATTTTATTTCTGTTTTAGCATGTACATAAAATCCTTTATCATTATCTCTATATAGTTTATTTTTTAAAGTTCTTATTTTCTTGCTTGCACCACTAATAACCATAATTTCATCTAACAAAACTTTCTGCCATCTTTTACGTAATGCTTCATATGCAAAATATTTTATATGTCTCCACTCTGTGGTATTACCTTTACCACCTTCTGTAACCATCATGTGTACATGTGGATTCCATTTTAAATCCCTCCCAAAAGTATGTATAACTGTTACTATTCCTGGAGTAAACTGTTCACGCTTATTTAAGCTATGCATCCAGCTCGTAACAGCTTTAGCTGCACATTTCGGAAGTATCTTTAATCGTTCTCTATCAATTCCAAAAAATTCTCTAAGTTCTTCTGGAATAGTAAAAACTATATGTCTATGTTTAACATTTATTAACTCTCCAAGCATGTTATCTACCCATTTATCAGTATACACCTTACCACAAGATGTACAAAATCTACTCTTGCAAGTAAAACCAACCTTCTTAGTTATATTACATGTATCACATTTAAATTCAATATATCCATATCTTATATCTTTACACTTTAAAACTTTCTCTACTTCTCTTTTTACATTCTTTCTAATCTTCTTGTTGTATAATTTTAAAAATCCGCTCCAATGATCATTCAAAATTTTCTTTATTATTCCAGTTTTCATTAGTACAACCTCATTTGTATTATTAACTAATATACCATAAAA